>JAOUIC010000079.1 GCA_029884275.1 Gemmatimonadota bacterium
CGCACCAGGACCCGATCGATCGCGGCCAGGAGCTCCGGCTCGGAGGCGCCGGGCGCGAGCGTGAAGGACACGTCGTTGAACGCGCCGGTGAGGTCGAACGCCGCCGCCAGCTCCTTCCGCCGCATCCACATCACGCCGAACCGGCGGTTGTCCGGGAAGATCTCGCCGCCACGGATCTCGTAGATGAATTCGGGGGACTGGGCCAGCCCGGTGATGCGGAGCGACTCCCACCGCCCGTTGAGGATGGCGCCCAGCCGGTCTCCCACCTTGAGCCCGTTCGCTTCCGCGAACGCCGCGCTGACCAGCACGCCCCCCGGCTCGCCGGCCGGATAGTCGCCCGCGCGGAGGTGCAGCCGGTTGAGCAGCGGTTCCCCCCGGTCAGGGATGGAGATGATCCGCCCGGTGGCCGGCTCATCCAGCCCCGGTACATCAAGGGTGGCTTCCGCGACCACTCGCGTCTCGAGTCGGCTCACGCCGGGCAGCGCGGCGAGCCGGGATTCGAGCGCCCGCGGGGCCCGGCGCACGGAAGCGAAGACGTCGGCGAAGGCGTAGCGGTCGTAGTACGCCGCCTGCCGGTCGCGCAGGTAGCCGTGCATGCTGCGCATCGTGATGAAGAGCGACACCCCGCTCGCGAGTACCAGCGCCACGGCCAGCAGCTGGCCCCGTAACCGCCAGAGGTCCCTGAGCAGCTTCCGGTCGAGAACGCGCATACCGGTCACCAGGACAGCTCCCGCGGCGAGCGGCGAGTCGCGTTCTGCTCGATGCTCGTGATTCCCCCGCTCCTGAGCCGGATCACCCGGTCGGCCATCCCCGCGATGGCCGCGTTGTGAGTGATCACGGCGGTGGTCGTGCCGAGGTCCCGGTTGGCCTGCTGGAGCGCCTCGAGCACCAGCACGCCGGTTTCGTAGTCCAGCGCGCCGGTCGGCTCGTCGCACAGCAGGACGTCGGGGCGCTTCGCGATGGCCCGTGCGATGGCCACCCGTTGCTGCTCGCCGCCGGAAAGCTGGGCCGGGAAGTGGTTCAGCCGTTCGGTCAGGCCCACCATCCCCAGCGCCTCTTCCGGCGTCAGCGGATTGGTGGCGATCTCGGTGACCAGCGCGACGTTCTCCCGCGCGGTCAGGCTGGGGATCAGGTTGTAGAACTGGAACACGAAGCCGACGTGGTCCCGCCGGAAGCGGGTGAGTTCTCTGTCGTCGTCCACCGACAGGTCGTGATCGAGAAAATGCACCCGCCCGCTGGTCGGGACGTCGAGCCCACCGAGGATGTTGAGCAGGGTGGATTTGCCGCTGCCCGACGGCCCGAGCAGCACCGCGAACTCGCCCCGGTAGAGTTCGAGATCCACCCCCCTGAGCGCGGCGACTTCGACCTCGCCCAGGCGGTAGATCTTCGACAGTCCCTCGGCGCGGAACACGGCTTCACGGGGGCGCGCGCTGGTGGCCATGCCTCATCCTAGACCTGGCATCGCACAGGAGGCCTGAACGGGCCGTGAAGGATCGTTCAGGGCACGGCCCCGGGTGAGGGCCGGTGTATATTCCCCCCTCCTGATTTGGCGCCCGGATTCCCCAACCCAGCCAATGCCACTGATGCGTCCCTGGCGAGTCGCCGCCCTTCTCATCGTCACGCTGTGCGGCGCTTCGCTGCTTGCCTTCCGGCCGGTGGCTCCCGCCCCCGCCCCCACCCTCGTGCTGGTAGTGGTGGTCGACCAGATGCGGGGAGACTACTTGCAGCGGTGGGATGGGCAGTGGCGGGGCGGTTTCACCCGTCTGATGCGCGGGGGGGCGGTCTTTCCCCACGGACTCCAGCCTCACGCCATCACGGTCACCGCCCCCGGACACTCCACGATCCTGTCGGGCCGCGTCCCCGCGCGGACCGGCATCTACGACAACCAGAACGGTGTGGCCGACTCGACCGCCCCGCTGATCGGCGGGAGCACCGGCACCGGCGCCTCACCGAGACGGTTCCGGGGCACGACGCTGATCGACTGGATGCGGCAGAAGGACTCGTCGCTTCAGGTCCTTTCCATCGCGGGGAAGGACCGCTCGGCGATCCTGCCGGTCGGAACCAGCCGTGGCGCGGTGTTCTGGGCCAATCGGGGTCACCTGACCAGCAGCACCTACTACGCCGATTCCCTCCCGACCTGGGTCGCGCGCTGGAACGCCCGGCTGGGAGCCGAGCGGCTCGCGGGGCATGACTGGGTCCTCCTGCGCCCCGACTCGTCCTATCCCGAGCTCGACGATGCCGAGGGAGAGCATCGCGCCGGAGAGCGCGTCTTTCCCCACCGCCTTCCGGATGATCCCGAGCAGGCCGCGCGGGGCGTAAGCGACACGCCCTGGGCCGATTCGCTCCTGCTGGATGCGGCGCTCGAGGGGACCCAGGCCATGCGGCTCGGCCGTCGCGCGAGTCCCGATGTCCTGATTCTCGGGTTGTCCGCCACCGATGAAGTCGGGCATCGATTCGGTCCCGATTCCCGCGAGCTGCACGACCAGATGCTCCGGCTCGATCACTGGCTGGGCTGGTTCCTGGACTCGCTGAGCACGATGGTGCCCGCCGGGCGCACCGTCATCGCGCTGAGCGCCGACCACGGCGTGACCCGGATTCCGGAGGTCGCGCGCGCCCGCGGAGAGGCTGGCGGCCGCGTGACGCTGGAGCCGCTGGTCAGCGAGATCAACCGCCGGATCGGGGGCTCGGAGGAGGATTCCACCATCCTCCTGGTGCGCGGCGGCCTCGTCACCGGCAATCCCGCCCGGCTGCGCGCCATCGGCGTGTCCCCCGAGAGTCTCGCCACGGCGCTGCTCGGGCGGGTCTGGCGGGTGCCGGGGATCGCCGACGCGTGGACCCCGGCCACACTCGCGGGCGCCGTGCCGACCAATCGTTTCGCCGCGCGGTGGGCCCGCAGCATCCCGAGGGGGCTCTTCTGGTTCGTCGCCGCCTCACCCGACCCCGGCTGGGTGTGGGGAGGAAAGCCCGGAGGCGCCGAGCATGGGGCTTCGACCGACGACGACGCCAGCGTGCCGATTGCCTTCTTCGGACCGGGGGTGCGGGCCGGGATCTTCCCGGACACCGTCCTGACGGTCGACATCGCCCCCACGCTCGCCCGCCTGCTCGGCGTGCCGGCGCCGGACCGCCTTGACGGACGCCGGATTCGGGAAGTGATGCCGTGAGCGCCTCCTTCCCGTCGCTGCCCTGCCTTCCCTGTCCCCATGGCTCGGCCTGCTGCGCCTACGGTGTCACGGTCAGCGAGGAGGAAGCCGCGGGGCTCCGCTCGCGACACGGCGAGGACAAGGTGTACCGCACCCGCTGGGGCGAGTGGCGCACCCGTATCCGGAATCGCCGCTGCGTCTTCCTGGTGGACAATCTCTGCGTGGTTCACGACGATCCCCAGTATCCGGCGGTCTGCCGCGGCTTTCCGTGGACCGATGCGGAGACCGGCGGGCCGTACGAGTTCGACCAGGCGATCTGCCCCGAGTTCGTCACCCATCCCGAGTATGTTCAGATCGGCAAGCCGACGCGCGCCGCGCCGCGCCGGCCCTGATTCCCGCACGAGGAATTCCCATGACCAGATCCACCCGCCATCTCCTCCTTCTCACCGGAGCGCTCGCCTCCCTGTCCGGAGCCCCCGCGTCGGCGCAGGAAGACAAGGCGCTCCAGCACGCCCGGAAGCTGCTCGACGGCACCATCCTGGCCGATGGGCACAACGACCTGCCCTGGGAGATCCGCACCAATCGCGAGCATCCGCGTGACGTGGAAGCCTACGACCTCCGGAGCCGCGCACCGGGCCATACCGACCTCGCGCGGCTGGCAGAGGGGCGGGTCGGCGCCCAGTTCTGGTCCATCTATGTCCCGGGTGAGGTGAAGGACAGCGGCTATGCCCGGTTCCAGCTGGAGGCTTTCGACATCGCGCGGCGGATGATCGCGCGATACCCTGAGCGCTTCGCGCTGGCGCTGACCGCCGATGATATCGTCAAGGCCCGTTCGAAGGGCCGGATCGCATCGCTGCTCGGCATGGAAGGGGGGCACGCCATCGAGAACTCGCTGGGGGCGCTGCGTTCCTACTACGACCTGGGCGCGCGGTACATGACCCTGACGCACAACGTCACCCTCGACTGGGCCGACGCGGCGCAGGACGAACAGCGCCACGGCGGCCTCACCGCGTTCGGCCGCGAAGTGGTCCGGGAGATGAACCGGCTGGGGATGTTCGTGGACCTGTCGCATGTGTCGCCCTCGGTGATGAGCCAGGTGCTCGATTCGAGCGCCGCGCCGGTGATCTTTTCCCACTCCTCGGCGCGCGCCATCACCGATCACAAACGGAACGTGCCGGACTCGATCCTCGCCCGGCTGCCGAAGAACGGCGGGGTGGTGATGGTCACGTTTGTGGAGGCCTTCGTGTCCGAGGAGGTCCGGCTCGCGTCGGTCGCGGAGGACAGCGCCTTCGACCTGATCCGGAGCGAGACGACCGACACCGCCCAGCGCCGGGCGCGGGTCCGGGACTATCGGGCGGCGAACCCCATGCCCCGCGCCACGCTGGCGCAGGTCGCCGACCACATCGAGCATGTGCGGCGTGTGGCCGGCGTCGACCATGTCGGAATCGGGAGCGACTTCGACGGGATCGACCGCGGGCCGGTGGGGCTCGAGGATGTCTCGAAGTTCCCCGACCTCTTCGCCGAGCTGATCCGGCGGGGCTGGAACGACGCGGACCTGAAGAAACTCGCCGGCGGGAACCTGCTGAGGGCGATGCGGCAGATGGAGGGGGCCGCGAGCCGGCTCAGAGCCCAGCGCCCCGCCTCGACCGCGACGATCGATCAGCTCGACGGCGCGCCCTGAGCCGGACGCTCGCTCGACTTCAGGCCGGTTCCGTGCCGGCTTCGGGGCGGAGGCCGCGGAACACACCGGACACGAGCGCAGCCACCGCGAGCGAAAACCACAGGATGGCGTAAAGCAGATACGGGCCGTCGCTGAGTGGCGGCGGCGATTCGCGGCGGGGAAGTTCGGGGAGCGAGGGGTCGGGCAGCTGCCGCACCACGAAGCCGAGCACCGGGTAGGGTAGCCTGGCCCGGATGGCCGGGATGTCCACCTCCCGCCAAGTCACCACGCCATCGTGCTCCACCGGGTCACCTGCCGCGTTGTCCGGCTGAAGCAGCGCGACCCCCGAAACCTGCCGAACGCCTGATTCCTCCAGTTTCGCCAGCATGACACTCCGCACGTCGCGCGCGGGCACGAAGCCCCGCTGCACCAGGATCGCGCTGTCGCCCCTCAAGAGACGGAGTGGTGTGACGATTCGGACGCCGGCGGTGGTCCCACTGTGCTGATCGCGGATCACAATCTCGGCGGCGTGGTCGTAGCGCCCCGTCACGCTGACGCGCCGGAAGTCGAGGCCGGCTCGCTCGGCCAGTGCTGCCTCGACCGGGTCATCGAGGGAAGCCACTGGCAGCTTCAGTGCGGCAACGGCCGGCCTGATTGCGGCCCTTCGATTCTCCAGCCGGAACAGCTGCCAGAGGCCCATGCCAGCGCACACGACTGCGCCCGCGACCAGAACGAATGACCGTCCGCGAGAGGACATCTCGGCTCCGGTTGGCGTCCACTCCGGTGGACGCTAGGGGGTGACGCGCTTATCGAACAGGAATCTAACTCACGGGTGGACAATCACTTGGGGAGGTGCGGCCGGGGGGCCCGTCTCTTGCTTTGCTGCTCTCCTGCCTGTCGTGCTCCACTCGCGGACAATTGGCTGAGGTACTCGACGTATGCGCTCCTGCGCCTGCCTCCTGCTGATACTCCTGGCAGCCCCTGCCGTCGCCCAGGAACCGTCTGATTCCGCTCGCGCCAAGGAGGATTCCACCTCGACCCACCGGCGGCCGCCTGAGGCCGGACGCAAGAACCCCTACCTCCGTGAAGTTTCCGACGAAGAGATCCAAGACGCCGCCATCGCGCCGCTTCACAGGCGGGGCAGCATCTGGGCGACGATCGGCGCGGGGGCCGGCACCGAGTCGGTTCGTTTCGACGGGCCGAACTCGACCTATTCGGTCAGCCGCACCCGCCCGACGCTGTCCGGCGCGGTCGGCGGAACGATCGGTCAGTTCATGCGGATCGGGCTCGAGGGATTCGTCTGGTTCAATCCGAATGGGGATGGCTTCGTCGAAACGATATCGACCGTCGGCTTCGGGGCACGGATCTACCCCTTCCCGAAGGCCGGCCTCTACTTCCACGCTTCCGGCGGCATGGGATTCTACAACGTCCGGGATCTGTACGATCCCTGCGGCTGCTACGGCCCCGTGATCTCCGACGTCGGCGGCGCCTGGTCGCTGGGCGCCGGTCTCGAAGTCCCGCTCAAGCGCGGCGTCTGGATCGGGCCGACCATCGAAGTGCTTCACGTGGACATGATGAACCCCGTCGACTACCGCGAACGGGTGATTCATTTCGGACTCTCCCTGACTTTCGACGGGCACTGACGACACCGGCTCCACAGTCTGACCGGTCCGGTTGTGGAGCCGGCGCTACACCCCCCCGCGGCCTGGAATCCCATCTCCTAGCGGTGCAGCGGTTTGGGAGCTACGATTGGCACCCGGCTTGAGGCACGTCCCCTGCCGTTGAAACCGTACTTCCTCCAGTCGACTGCCGTGTCACGCCTCTACGCAGCTTCTCGCCGTCTCCTGCCGTTCGCCCTCCTCATCGCTGTGGTGCGGTGCGGAAGCGATGGGGGTGTGACCCCGCCCTCCGAAGGACTGCCCGCGGACGTCACCATCATCGAGGGCGACCTGCAGACCGGCGTCGTGGGCCGGCCGCTGGGGGATTCGTTGATCGTGCGGGTGACGGACGGCAAGGACCGCCCGGTGCAGGGCCAGCGGGTGGCCTTCGTGTTCACGGCAGGCGGCAGTGGCGCGCTCCTCATTCCCGACACGGCGATCACCGACGCTGACGGGCGGGCCCGGGCGCGCTGGCAGCTCGGGAGCCTCGCGGGACAGCAGCGGGTCGAGGCGCGCGTGCTCGGCACCACCCCGCTGCTCAAGGCGACCTTCTCTGCGGCGGCGGGTGCCGACGCCCCGGACACGGTCTTCGCCGTCAAGGGCGCCGGCCAGAGTGGCATCGTGGGTGGTCTGCTCACCGATTCGCTCGCGGTGCTGGTCACCGACCAGTTCGGCAACCCCATTGCCGGGCGGGCGATCACCTGGGCTGTGCCGGCGGGCCAGGGCGCGATCAGCGCGGTCAACACGGTGACGGGCGCCGACGGTCGGAGCGCCGTGACCCGGACGCTGGGCCCCTCAGCGGGGACCCAGACCGCCACCGCCACCGCGGCGGGAATTCCCGGCTCGCCGGTCACCTTCACGCATACGGCTACCGCTGGCGGCGCGGTTCGACTGGCGAAACTGTTCGGGG
>JAOUIC010000080.1 GCA_029884275.1 Gemmatimonadota bacterium
GAGCCATTCCTCGATCGTCGCGCCGCCGCCCCGCTTGAGCAGGATCGGCTTGCCGCTCCGTCCCGCCGCGCGCAGCAGGGCGAAGTTCTGCATGTTGCGCGCGCCGATCTGCAGCATGTCGGCGTAGCGCGCCACCAGCGGCACCTCCTCCCAGCTCATCACCTCCGTCACCACCGGCAGGCCGGTGCGCTCCCGAGCCTCGGCCAGGTACTTGAGACCCCTGGCGCCGAGGCCCTGGAAGTCGTAGGGCGACGTGCGCGGCTTGAACGCGCCGCCCCTCAGCATATCGGCCCCGGCCGCGGCGACGCCCTCCGCCGTCGCGATGATCATCTCCTCGCTCTCGACCGAGCAGGGCCCGGCGATCAGCACCGGTTCGTCTCCGCCAATCGTCACCGGACCAACCTGGACCCGGGTCCCCTCGGGGTGCTGGCGCCGGTCGAACAGCGGCAGGTCGGGCTTGGGCCGGTGATGGGGGAGTGGCAGGACCGCGGCGGCCACCATCGCGCCTTCTCCCTGCCACGCCGCGTAGCTCCCCAGCACCACGATCCGTGAGGCGAGCGCCTCGATGGATTCCAGGGCCTCGCCCAACCGGGGGTCGTCCTTGCTCCCCTCGACGTCCATGTAGAAGCGGTAGGTCCACGTGGCCGACTGCTCCGGGCGCGACTGCAGGCTGGTCAGGTTGACGCCGCGGCCGGCGAACGCCTGCAGCACCGCCGCGAGCATCCCGGGCCGGTGGTCGGTCCAGACGATGAGCGAGGTCTTGAGCGGGGCGCCTTCCGGGTGGTCGACGGGCAGCGTGGCACTGCTGAAGGTGAGGAACCGGGTCTGGTTGGTCGGGTCGTCCTCGATTCGTTCCTCGAACACCGACAGGCCGTAGATCGCCGCGGCCTGGGCGCCGCAGATGGCGGCCTGCGTCGGGTCGCCCTCGCGGGCGACGATTTCCGCCCCGCCGGCGGTGTCCCACGCGCTCACCAGCGAGGCGTTCGGCAGGGTCCGGCCGAGCCAGGTCCGGCACTGGCCCAGTGCTACCGGGTGGGAAAGGATCCGGGTCACCTGGTCCAGGCTGGCACCGGGCACGCCGAGGATGCTGTGGTGGACCGGGAGCCGGACCTCCCGGCCCAGCCTGAGGGCCCCGTCGCCGAACGCCACCTGCATCAGGTCGTAGGTCGGTGTGACCGACCCGACCAGCGAGTTCTCGATGGCCAGACAGCCGCCATCGGCGCGGTCGTCGCGCACCGCCGACACGACGTCGGCGACGTCACGGCAGGCGACGATCTCCAGGGCCGGCCAGTGCAGCCTGGCGGCGGCCTCGCTGTATGAGCCTCGGGTACCCTGAATGGCGACGCGCATGCACTCTCCGGTGGTGAAAAGACGACGCCCCGCTCGAGATCGGGCGGGGCGTCAGGTGTCCTGTGATCGGGTGAGCGTCAGGGCTTCCCCGCACCGGACGGCGACGCGCCGCCATGCGTGGTGAAGAAGAAGAACCCGTAGAAGCCGTTGCGCTGCATGCCATGAGGCTACCGCCACCCGATGGGGCCTGTCAAGAGTAGATTATCCCGCCATGACCGAATGCCTGCTGGCCGACCCGGTGATGGCGGACCTCGTCCGCCGGCACGTTCCGCCCACCTTCCCCCAGCAGCAGCCCTTTCACTCCCTGGTCGACGCCATCATCTCGCAGCAGATCTCCGGCAAGGCCGCGGCGAGCATCATGCGCCAGCTCAAGGAACTGGTGCCGGTCCGTCCGGCGGCGCTGGCGGAGGCGGACCTGCGACGGCTGAGACGGGCGGGGCTCTCGAGGGCCAAGGCGGTCTACGTGCGGGAGCTGGCTCGCTTCACCGTCGCCGGGGGGCTTCGGGGGCTGAGCCGCCTGCCCGACGAAGTGATTGTGGAACGGCTGACGACCGTGAAAGGGGTTGGCGTCTGGACCGCCGAGATGTTCCTGATCTTCTGCCTCCGGCGCGACGACGTCTGGCCGGTGGGAGACAACGGCATTCAGCGGGCGGCGGCGGTGCTCTACGGCATCAAGGCGCGGAGCAGGCTGGTCGCGCTGGGGGAGCGGTTCCGGCCGGTCCGCACCCATGCCTCCTGGTACCTCTGGAGGTCGCTGAGTGACGCCTGACCGGATCCGGCTCGGCCTGATGCTGCTGCTCGTGGCGGGCCGCGCCGAGTCGCAGACGCTGCCGCTGGTGCATTCGTCGAACCCGCTCGCCGAGGCGCGGAGCGGCTTGTACTACCAGCCGTGGGTCGAGGCCGAACGCGACTGGCGGTTCGACCTCACCCTCGACTACGCCAGCATGGTGGAGTACGGGCTGGGTGGAACCACCAGCGACACCACCTACCTCCTCGACGCCGAGGCGCTCCGGGTGAACCTCAACGTCACCCGCGCGCTGGGGGGGCGGAACTTCCTGCTGGGCGAGATTGTGGTGGGCGGGCTCTACGACGGGTTCATGGACGGCTTCCTCGACTGGTACCACGGCCTGTTCGGGATTCCCTATCCCGAACGAGAGGGGCGGCCGCAGAACGAGTTCGACGCCTATTACCGGCCTCAGGGGGGGAAGGCGGCCGACTTCGACCGGACCGGCTTCTATCTCGGCGACCTCCGGCTTGGCGTCGGTCGGCGGTTCGACGAGCATTTCCAGTCCATGGTCTCGCTCACCCTGCCAACCCGCACCGGCGACACCGGCTTCGAGCGCGGCGTGGTGTCGCTCGCCTGGCTCAGTACCATCCGGGCGAAACCCGCCGAGCGGTTGAGGTACGAGGGTTCATTCGGCTTTGGATACACGCCGACGCACGGGGATCTGAGCGGCATCCAGGAGAAGTACTTCTTCCAGGCGACGTCGGGGATGCGGTGGCGGATGGTGAAAGGGCTCTGGCCCTACGTGAACTTCCTGGTGCACAGCCCCTATTACACCCGGTCGGGGGCGCAGCAGCTCGACAAGTGGGACGCGGCGATCGATTTCGGCGGGGTGATCCGGTTCAGGAACGGGCGCGAGTTCCGCTTCGGCATGACCGAGGACCTGGCGCCGACGGGGCCGGCGGTGGACGGGGTGTTCCGGTTCGGGTTCGGGTGGTAGTCAGCCTTCCTTCGCTTCCCCCGCCTTGAACAGAAACCCTTCCAGCTGCGCGTAGAGGAACTCCTTCGCCTGCGGTTCCCGCACCTGCAGCCCGTAGTGGTTGATCAGCTGCTGCTGCAGCTTGAGCCACTCCCCCCAGCAGCTATTGCAGATCCGCTCGAAGACCCTGAGGCCGAGCTCGTTCTGGAAGGGCCGGAAGGGCATCCGAGGCCCTTCCTTGCCACAGCGGCTGCAGGAAATCTCGCTCACGTGCCTCGCTTCAGTGCCTTGACGCCGCTCGCGGTGCCGAAGCCGGCGGCGACGCCGAGCAGCGTGGTGGTCATGGTGGTGACGAGCGGGAGGATCGCGACCGGCCAGGCGACCAGCGCCACGCCGATGCCGGCAACCCAGGGAGCGATCGGGGAGCGCACCCCGTCCACGAAGCGGAGCCGCCGGACCACGAAGTCGCGCGCGACGACGAACCCGCCGGCGACGGCGACAACAGTGATGGCGAGCGAGAGTAGACCGAACATGGGAACCTCAATCTAATGGGAAAGGCGGATTGCCTGTTCCAGTACGGAACAGGGCCGCCCCCGGATTCACCACCGGCAGGCGACGCTCCCCCACGAGAACCCCGACCCGAACGCCGTCATCACAATCAGGTCCCCCTGCTTGACCCGGCCCCCGCGGACGCACTCGTCCAGCAGGATCGGGACTGTGGCGGCGGTGGTGTTGCCGTACTTCTGGATGTTGTTGTACACCTGGTCGTCCCGAAGCTCCAGCTTCCGCTGCACCATCTCCGAGATCCTGAGGTTGGCCTGGTGCGCCAGCAGGAGCGAGATATCGCCGGTGCCGAGACCCAGCTTTCCGACTACGGCGTTGACCGACTCCGGCATGCGGGTGACGGCATGGCGAAACACCTCCTTGCCGTCCATCTGCAGGTACTGCTTTCCCTCGTCCAGGTCCTTGTGGCTGATCTCCGGATGATACATCGAGCCGGGTGAGTCCACCCACAGCATCTCGGCGAACTCCCCCTGGCTGTGCAGGTCGAACGCCAGCAGGCCGCGGTTGGGGTCCTCGGTCGCCTCGAGCACGACCGCGCCGGCGCCGTCGGCGAAGATCACCGCGGTGTTGCGGCCGTTATCGGAGACATCCATCCCGGTGGACTGGATCTCCTGGCCCACCACCAGGATCCGCCGGAACATCCCGGCCCTGATCCAGGCGTCGGCAACCGACAGGCTGTAGATGAACCCGCTGCACGCCTGCCGGATGTCGAGCGCCGGGATGGTGCCCACGCCCAGCAGACGCTGGAGAAACACCCCGTTGCCCGGCACGAAGTGGTCGGGCGACGACGTGGCCAGGATGATGGCGTCGAGGTCCCTGGCGGTGATCCCGGCCATGGCGAACGCCCGTTCGCTGGCGATCTTCGAGAGGCCGGCGCCGGTCTCCCCCTCCACCGCCCAGTGCCGCTGCTCGATGCCGGTGCGCTGCCGGATCCACTCGTCCGACGTGTCGATCAGCTTCGAGAGGTCGTCGTTGGTGACCACCCTCTCGGGTACGGCGAGTCCGGTGCCGGCAATGCAGCCATGAGGCATGAAGAACCCCGTGTGGAATGAGTGGGCGGCTCAGTACCTGAACTGATACGCCAGCTTGAGGAAGAATCCGTCCACCATACGTGACATGTCGTTGAACCCGAACGCCTGATCGTCTTCTAGCGTGCTGCCGTAACCGAGGAAGGCGACGGTCCCAGGGACGGGCTCGAACGACGCGAGCCAGTCGGTCCTGAGGCCGTTCGACTCGAGCGCGGTCGACGGTGTGCCGTTGATCACAAGTGGGTCGCCGGTGCGGGCATCTTCGAGGGCGGCACGGCGCTGCGCCACGTATTCCGTGACTACCCGGAAGAAGAGGCTCCGGAAGGGCTGGTACTCCAGCTTGATGCGGGGGATGATGGTCCGCGCGAACTCCGATCCGTCCCGGTCCCTCGTGAGGTGGGAGTAGGTGGCCGACGACGTCAGGCGGATCGAGTTGGTCGGGCGGAGAGTGAATCCACCGGTGACCCGGGTCTCGTATCCGCGGGATCCTTCCGCGAAGATCGGCACGCGGGAGCGCGCCACACGCGCGTTGGCGTTGATCAACTGGTAGGTCGGGGTGGTGGCCGAGAACGCGAGGCTGCCCGCATCGTCCACGCCGGTCAGCGGGTCGTAGGGGGCGAGCGTGCCGCCCTGGTCCACCTCGTAGCCGGTGTAGTCGTCCTGGTCGAAGTCCACGAATCCGAACTCGACCCGCGGCCCCAGCCGCCAGCCGCCGCGCAGCGTAAAGGTCGCGTCGATATTGGTGTTGCTTTCGATCGCGCCGGCCTTGACGGCATCGTAGTCCCAGATCACCCGGGGACCACCGAAGATCTGAAACGTCTCGATCAGTGCGCCGCGGCTGCCATACCATGAAAAGCGGTTGAACAGATGGGCGTCGACGATGTTGTTGCGCGGGACGAAGCCCGACTGAGCCAGGAAGTCCGTCCCGATGCCGGTCACCTTGTAGTTGAAACCCCAGGAGCGACCGGTGCGGTCGATCTCCGCCTCCCAGATCGGGCTCGACAGGGTCGGCGCCCCACTCGAGTCGCGGGTCCACGACGCCCCCGCCTGGGCACCGAAGAAATAGATCTTGCCGAACACCAGCCGGGTGTCGGCCTCGGCCACGCGATTGAACGCGCCATCCCCCTCCCGGCTGGTAAAGGTGAGGCCGACGAGCGAATTGGTGCCGACGTCCTGCCGCACCCGTGCGATTCCCGCGAGTGCGGTCGGGTCGTCCACCTCGTCGCCGGCCACCAGCGTCGCCACGGTGGTGCGTCCCACCTTCGCCGTCACCTTGCCGCCGGCAATCGGGTCCACGATCTGGCGGGTGTACACCAGCTGGTTCGGGGTGGAGAACAGCTCGATTCCCTCGAGGAAGAAGGGTCGCTTCTCGGGGTAGAACAGCGCGAATCGCTCGTTGACCGTGACATGAATCACGTCCGACTCGACCTGGCTGAAGTCGGGGTTGTAGGTCGCGTCCAGCGAGAGGTTGGTAGTCAGTCCGACCCGGAAGTTGGCGCCGGCACTTGGCTCCGGGTCGTCGCGCTCGAAGCCGGACGCGGTGCGGCTCCCATTGGCCTGGGCGGTGACGAACGGCTGAAACTCCCCCGAAATGCCGCTCCGGATGTTCTCGATGCCCTCAACCGTGCCGGCCTGGGTGAGAAAGCTCGCGTTGGCCCGGCGGACATCGGTCCAGGTGTCCTCGTACCCGGTTCGCTGGGTCTTGCGCGAGACGTTGAGTCCCCACGACTGGACCTTGCCCCCGGCATAGCGGAGACTCTTGAACGGAATCCGGACTTCGACGACATAGCCGGAATCGCTGACCTGGCCCTTGGAATCCCAGACATAATCCGGGTTCTTGTCGATCGTTCCGCCCAGGAGGCTGCCGGCGGAGAAGCCCCCCTCACTGCGGACGCCGTCCTCCTGGCTGCCCAGCGGGTTAACGGTAAAGAAGTAGGCCCGGCGGCGGTCGTGAAAGGTGTCGAGGAAGATCGTGACGCGATCCTCCGAATCGAGGTTGTCCCGGTCGGCCACGGTGGCCCGGATGGACCCCGGCACCTGATCGTGTGCAATGATGCCGAAGTGGATCGCGGAGGGCCCGTACCAGACCAGCACCACGGTCCGCTCCTCCGCGGGGCGGCCATCCACCGGCTGGTACTGGTGGAAGCCCCTGAGACGGGTCGCTTCGGACCAGGCGGGCTCGTCGAGGCGGCCGTCGATGACCGCCTCGGCCTCGATCCGGGGAAGCGTGATCCGATGTGGAGAGGCCGCGGTGTCCTGCGCCGCGGCCTGCACCAGCAAGATGAGAGGGAGAAGCATCAGGGGCTATTCGTAGCGCAACGCCACAATCGGGTCAAGTTTCGCGGCCCGGCTCGCCGGCCATATCCCAAAGATAAGCCCGATCGCGGCACTGGTGCCGAATGCCACCAGGACGCTCTGGGTCGACACCAGGGTGTTCCACCCATTGGCCTTGGCCAGGAAGCCCGTCACCTTCACGCCGAGCAGGACGCCCGCCGCGCCGCCCGCGAGGCACAGCACCAGTGCCTCGACCAGGAACTGC
>JAOUIC010000081.1 GCA_029884275.1 Gemmatimonadota bacterium
AGCGCGGGGATGCTCGCGCTGGCGGTCACCGGGCTGATCTTCCCGACGTTGTTTCACGCCACTCACACCGGGGCTGCCGCGGTGGTGAGGGAACTCCGGTTCTCCGAGGCGGTGGCCGTCGTCCTGATCCTCACCTACGGGTTCTCCCTGCTGTTCTCCCTCCGGACGCACAGCCGCCTGCTCGGCGGGGAGCCGCACCCCGTGACGGCGAGAACCTGGGGCGTGGGCTTCTCCATGGCGGTCCTGGCCCTCGCGACCGTCGGGGTGGCCATCGAATCGGAGATCCTGGTGCACGCCGTCGAGGGGATCACCCGGGACAGCGCCTGGCTGACCCAGGGCTTCCTCGGTCTGATCGTGATCCCCCTGATCGGCAACGCCGCGGAGCATGCCACCGCCGTGGTCGTCGCGAAAAAGGGGAAGATGGACCTCGCGCTGCAGATCGCGCTCGGGTCCAGCACGCAGATCGCGCTGCTCATCGCCCCCCTCCTGGTGTTCATTGGTCTGGTGACAGTGCCCGCCTCCAGCGGGGTCCAGATGGACCTCGTGTTCCAGCCGATGGCGGTCCTCGGGCTCGGGCTGGCCACCCTCCTGGCGTCGATCGTGACGCTGGACGGGGAATCCAACTGGTTCGAAGGGGTGCAACTGCTGGCGCTGTACGCGCTGGTCGCCATCGCGGTATTCTTCCTCTGACCGCCATGTCGGGCGGCGGTTGACGGGTGGAAAATCTGCCCGTAAGTTGCCTCGACTGAATCTCTTACAGGCCACCGGGGAGCGACACGCTGCGCACTCGACCAACGGTCATCTACCACGCCCCGGGACGGGACTCCATTCCGGATCTGGTGCGGAGTTGGGCCGAATCGGATGGCAGTCCCCTGCTGGCCTTGGGCGACCCCGCAGAGGTCCATTCGATGATCCTGCGGGGCTTCCCGTGCTTCCTGTTCCTGGACGCGGACCGGACGGGAGCCGCCGGGCGGGACATCGTCACCCGGCTGAAGAGTGACGCGTTCACCGCCATCGTCCCGGTGGTGGTGTTGAGCGACCGGCACGAACAGGCCGAGGTCGAGAGTTGGTTCGCCGCCGGGGCGGACGAGGTGATCACCGGGCTGTTCTCCGTCCCGGAGCAGCGCGCCAGGATCGCGGCCATCCAGACGCGCACCGCGCGCGATGTGTCGGTGCACCCGTCGACACGTCTGCCGGGAACCACGGAAATCGAGCGGGAGATCCGCCGGCAGCTCGACGGCGGGGGCGAGTTCGCGGTGTGCTACGCCGATCTCGACCACTTCAAGGAGTTCAACGACCGGTACAGCTATTATGATGGCGACCGGGTCATCTACATCGTCTCGCGGATCCTTCACGACGTGGTGAAGGGAGTGATGCATGGCCGGGGCTTCGTCGGGCACATTGGTGGGGACGACTTCATCTTCATGATCCCGCTGCCCGCCGTGAACGAGATCTGTTCCGAAATCGTGTCGATATTCGACACCCTCGTCCCGCTGCAGTACAATGAACAGGACCGCCGCGCCGGCTACTTCTTCGGGAAGGACCGCCGCGGCCAGCTGCACCGGGTGCCCCTGATGACGATCTCCATCGGCATCGTGACCAATCGAAGCCGGAAGTTCACCCATCCGGCGCAGGTGAGCGAATTGGCGACCGAAATGAAGAGCTACGCGAAGACCCTGCCTGGATCGGTGTTCGTCGTCGACCGCCGCATCCAGAGCGATTCCGAAGATCCCGGCAACCGCCGTCCAGGCGCACCCCGCGTGGGGGACTGATGAACGTCACCTGCCAATCCTGTTCGACCGTCTATCGGGTCGACCCACTCAAGGTGCCCTCAGCGGGCGTCCGTGCCCGGTGTAAGGTATGCGCGGCCGTCTTCCCGGTTCATCGGCCGGAGGTCGCCTTGCCGGCATCACCGCCGGTAATCGCCCCGCATGCGCCGGTCCCCGCCCAGGAGACCACCGCGCCCCGCCAAGCCCCGCCGATGGCAATGCCGGAACCCCCACCCTCGGCGCCGCCGAGGCTCCCCCTGCGCCCGACCACTCCACCCGCATTCGCACCGCAGCCGGTGGCTCCCTTCACCCCGCCGGCCCCCCCGGCGGCGCCAAGGGTGACGATGGCTCCGCCGCCCGCGGTTCCCGGCATCGGCGCGCGGCCGACACTGCCGCGGCAGTTCGGCCCGGTTGGGGGGGCGCCTGCGGTCGCGCCTCCCTCCCCGCCCGCGCCTCCGCCGACACCTCAGGCCGCGCCGCCGGGTCGGGAGCCGAGCAAGACCGGGTCGAGGCCGGTCAATCCATTCCTCACCCACGATCCCACCCAGAAAGCCCGGCGGCTGGCCCGCGCGCTCATCTCTGACCTGGCGGTGTACTATCCGGACCGTCGCAAGGAGGGGCTCGCAAACGGCACACTCAAGGATCTCTTCAAGGAGGAGATCCAGAAGAGCTGGGAGGAGTACTCGGAGCAGGTAGGGAAGGAGGTCGCGAGTTCAACGACCCATTTCACCGACGCCCTGAACGAGATCCTCGCCGGAGGCCAACGGGTCTTCTAGGGAGCCTTCGCGCAGGGCGCCTGACGCAGGTCCGGAACCGCGCGAGGGATTGTCCACTGCGGCCACGACCCCCCCGGGTCTGCGGCGGGCCGAGCGGAGCCGGGCCGGCGGCCAGCCGCGTCAAGTCAGGCAGGGCACCCAGCCCCGCTGCAGCAGCCGGCGGCACACCAGATAGCGATTGGCCAAGCTGAACAGCGTGAAGGCCCCCGCGGTGTTCTTCCGCCAGCAGGAGCGTGTCCGTCCGATCGGGGCCTTCCCGGGTCAGGTCGTTACTCACGCGACCCGTCCTGTCGTCCGAGGGTCACCAGCGTGTGGCGCAGCCGGATGAGGAGATCCCGCTGCTGCTGCAGTCGGGTCCTCAGACTGTCGCCGGCCGGCGACAGTGACCCAGTTGCCTCCTGATTGGCGAAATCGAGGTGCGCCCCTTCCAATTCCGCCCCCGTCAGGTAGTTCCGCATGTACGACACCGAGTCGCGCAAGGCGGCATCGGCACCCAGGTAGCCTTCCCCGAGGAGGAAGAGGGTGCGACCGGCGAATGGGCCGGCGAGGAGTGATGTGCCCATATGGAAGAGGCGGCTGCCATCGATGCCAAGCAGGTCAAGGGCCGTGGGCATCACATCGATATGGGACGTCTGGTCCGTCACTTCGGTGAACCCGCCTATGCGCTCGGCGTCGAACACCAGGAGCGGCACGCGGAACATCACCTCATTGAGCCGGCCTGGTATGAGGCGCTTGTCCCGAAGCCGCGTGCCATCACGAATGCGCACCCCATGGTCACCCAGGAGGATGATTACGGTCCGCTCCAACTGCCCCTGCCGCTCGAGCACCTCGAGCAGCCGGGCCACCATAGCGTCCTCCGCCCGGGCGGTGTGCATTCTGGCAGAGCGCCGCTCGTCGGGGGTGCGGGCGAATGAATCCGGGGCCAGAGGGTTGAGCATCGGCTCGTGGCCCAGCATGGTCCGGATCACCACGAGGAACGGCGGCGCAGCTGCCGGGCGAGCCCCGATGAACTGCTCGGCCTGGTGGTAGGCCGCAGAGTCGGCGCTGATGCGCTCCGTGGCCGAGAGCCGCAAGGGGCCGGTGGCGGTGCTCATCGAAACTTGCTGGAATCCCATCGCGGCCACGAGCCAGCCTTCCTCCGAGAAGGTCATCTGGCGTCCGCCATAGTAGTATCGCGTCTCATAGCCCCGGCTGGCCAGGATGCGGGGCAGGGCATCGATACCCGGCATCCCGGTCCCCTCGAGTTCCCGGGCCAGCGAAGTGGCCCCAGGCAGATCGTACAGCGAGGTAAAGACGCTGAAGTCGGAGCGCGCGGACACCGGAGAGCTGGCGTAGTGGTTCCTCGCCACGATCGCACGGGGCAGCAGGCGGGCGAGCGAGGGCCACTGCCGCGGATCGGTGAAATCATAGTCGGCGGCGGCATGGGTCTCGAGGATCACCAGGGCGAGATTGCGGGCAGGCGGCGCGTCGCGGTGCGGGGTGGTGTATCGCCGGTGATCCGGGGCACCAGGGCCCCAGGCGATCGCGCGATAGTCGGCCAGGATGGCCTCCGGGTCCGAGATCCGGCTGGCGGCCCGGTCCGGCAGGTGTGAGGCCTGGAAGAATTCTCTGGCCATCTGGACGGCGAGCGGGCGGTGCAGCGCATGATACCCGTCCTCACGGGCCAGCCCCGCGACAGCCAGGAGGCACAACAGGATCACGGCGAGCGTCATCGGCGGCCGCAACCACTTCGACCAGGCTACGCGGGTAAAGGGGACCGCCAGTACGAAGAGCGGGAGAAACCCCGCGAGGATGAAGCCGAGGGCCACGACTCCCATGGGCCGCGACAGGTACAGGTCCGGTGCGACCAGGCCGGGGTCGTTCTTATACGCGTCCAGGAAGTCCCGGACGAGTGCGACCGTCGGAAAGCGGCCGATGATCGTCCAGACGATCCACGATCCGGTGGTCGCCATCAGCAGCGGCTGCAGCACAAGCAGCAGTGAAAGGCGTCGTGCCCGGGGAGTCAGCCAGGCAGTGAAGAGTGCCAGCAGCCCCGGCATGAGGACGAGCAGCAGGAGTGTGTCGAGCGCAAAGACGCCGGAGCGCCACCACGCGCCCACGCCCGGCAGCGCATTCCGTGCCAGGACCAGGTTGCCTTCGATCGAACCTGAGCCAACCTGCCGCTTGTACCAGACGCAGGCGACATACCAGGGAAGAACGAAGAGAATGGCTTCCTGCCATCGCCGCAGCCAGGTCTCCGGCTCCGGATTCGGTGTCAAGTCGGATGCTCCCCGGGCGGCCCCCGGCGTCCTAACGCTTCCCGGCGCGTGCCATCCGCCGCCGCAGCGGGCGCACGTCGCAGAGCTCCGTCCCGACCCGCTTGAGCCAACGCCGGAGCGGCTCTGGCGCGATCGCCGAGACGTCGTAGTACTCGATCTGCGCCGCCTCGAACTTGCCCATCGGGGTGAGCCCCGGATCCCCGAAGGCCTGGCCGTTCCAGAACAGCAGCACCACCCCACCCTGGGCGGGAACAGTGTAGCCGCCCACCGGCGTGTCCTTCACGAACCAGGCCGGCGCCCTGTGCCACACTCTTGACTCGGCACCGGGCAACGCGCGGTTGATCTCCCCGCACGGCGTTCGGGGAGATGGCCGCTTCCGCCGGCCCCTGTGCCGAGTTGTACGCCAGGCTGGTGGCCACGGTCCGGCCGGCCTTTGGCTGATGTCTCGTTGTCATCCTCGCTTTCCAGGCTGGGCGAGCCCTCGAACCGGGGATAGGGTGGGTCAGCACTTTCGTCGTCCCGCTTCCGCTCGACCGACCCCGGACAGGGGCAATCTCGCCGTACTGTGGCTGGCATGCCAGCCGCCCGCGCGGGATGCGCCGTCAGGCCGGGGGGCGGAGGGAGGGGCGCAGCCGGCAATCGTACCCGCACCACGGCTCGTGTTGACGGAGGCCGCCCGCCGGTGGGCGGCGCTCATGCACCAGAGTTCGGGGGTCGACTTAGCCGCCGTCGGGGCGACGACCTCCCCTGGGTTCGCCCGGCGCTACGGCGGGCCTAGTGGGGCCGGGCCGGCGGCCGGTCGCGACCCGCCCTGGCGTACTGCGGTTCGACCAGGGCCAACCGCATCCGCCAAGGAAGTCCTGCCTCGATCTTAGCCAAGAAGCGCTCCCGCCCGGTGACCTTGCCCTTGGTGGTCCACGCCAACGACGCATCGGTGCGCTGCTTCGCCACGAGGAGCACTCCGTTGAGTGGGGGGGCTCTAGTCGATGAACTCGTAAGCCGGCGCTGAGCCTCCCGAGCGGGACCGAAACCCCCAGTCAGTGGACCGGACGGCGTGGGGCAGGGTGGCCAACACGTTGTCCGGTTTTCGTTTATCTTTGCCTTGAGGCACGTCCGCTCGGCCCAATCCGGGGCTCTGGACTCGCTGCCGCACCTGATCGGATGGGACATGAAAGACATCATCGAGCGACTGGACGATATCGAGCGCCGTTCACTCCAGATCCGGGGTTTTCTTTGACCTCGACACCAAGCAGCGCGAGCTGATCCTGCTGGAGGCGCGGCAGGCGGAGCCCAGCTTCTGGGCCAACCAGGAGAGTGCCCGGGAGGTGGTCCAAGCCGTCAAGCAGCTCAAGGGATGGGTCAGTCCGGCGCTCGACATCGAACGCCGGCTCGGTGACGCACGGGCCATGATCGAGTTGCTCGAGGCCGAGCCGGACACGGAGCTGAGCCAGGAACTCCGGACCGAAGTCGATCGCCTGGAATCGTCGCTGGCGGGGTTCGAGCTTCAGGCCATGCTGCAGGGCCCGGAGGACACCCAGGACGCAATCCTGACCATCCACCCCGGGGCCGGCGGCACCGAGTCGCAGGACTGGGCCGAGATGCTGATGCGGATGTACGTCCGCTGGGCGGAGCGGCGCGGGTTCGAGGTGAGCATCCTCGACCTCCTGCCTGGGGAGGAAGCCGGCATCAAGTCGGTCTCGATCGAGATCAAGGGCCGCTATGCCTATGGCTTCCTGAAGGCGGAGAAGGGAGTTCACCGGCTGGTGCGGATCTCTCCGTTCGACTCGCAGGCCCGGCGGCACACCTCCTTCGCGTCGGTCTTCGTGTATCCCGACATCGACGACACGATCGAGGTAGACCTTCGCGAGGAGGATATCAGGATGGACGTCTTTCGCGCCTCCGGGGCAGGCGGCCAGCATGTGAACAAGACGTCGTCCGCGGTGCGCCTGACCCACGTCCCGACCGGCCTGGTGGTTTCCTGTCAGCAGGAACGGAGCCAGGTGAAGAACCGCGCCACCGCGATGAAGATGCTGCGAGCGGCCATCTACCAGAAGAAGCTCGAGGAGCAGGAGGCCGAACGGGCGAAGCTGGAGGCCACCAAGACAGACAACTCCTGGGGCAACCAGATCCGCTCGTACGTCTTCCAGCCCTACACCATGGTCAACGACCACCGCACCGAGCTCAAGGTGGGCGACGTCCAGCGCGTCATGGATGGCGACCTCGACCAGTTCATCGAAGCCTATCTGAAGCGCTTCGGGGGCAAGGCGGCGTGACAACTCCCCGCTCCTTCGTCGAGGAGGCCCGGCGCGCCAAGCTCCCGAGGCTGGCGGCGCTCGGC
>JAOUIC010000082.1 GCA_029884275.1 Gemmatimonadota bacterium
ATCAGCTTCTACGGCATGAGCACCTTCGAAGGGCCGATGATGTCCATTCGGGCGGTGAACAGCCTGTCGCACTACACCAACTGGACCATCGGGCATGTGCATTCCGGCGCACTCGGCTGGGTCGGGATGATCTCCTTCGGCATCATCTACTGGCTGGTTCCGCGGATCTGGAACCGGCCGCTGGCCCACCCCGACTGGCCCATCACCCATTTCTGGCTGGCCACCATCGGCATCGTGCTGTACACCGTCTCGATGTGGGCAGCCGGTCTCACCGAGGGGCTGGAGTGGCGGGCCTTCGACGAGGCCGGCCAGCTCAAGTTCCCGAACTTCGTGGAGATCGTACACCAGCTGGCGCCGTTCTACTGGCTCAGGCTGCTGGGAGGCCTGATGTACTTCACCGGCGCGATCATGCTGGCGGTGAACTTCTTCCAGACCATTGCGGGCGCCGCGTCCACGGCTGCCCCCGCCCCGGCCGCCGCTGCGGCCTCGCGCTGAGGGAGGCCACACATGAGCGACACGAACGCACGGGGCTACACCGCGGCCCACCGGATCCTCGAAGGAAAGAGCGCCCTCTTCGCCGTCCTGGTGACGGTGGCGATCCTGATCGGCGGAATAGTCGAGATCGTCCCGATGTTCTCGGCCGGAACCGGCCCGGAGATGCTGCCCGGCGTGACCCCCTACACCGCGCTCGAACTCCGCGGCCGGGACATCTACATCAGCGAGGGCTGCTACACCTGCCACTCGCAGATGGTGCGCCCCACCCGGGCCGAAGTGATGCGATACGGGGAATGGTCCCGGGCCGGCGAGTATGCCTACGACCATCCCTTCCTGCTCGGCTCGCGGCGTCTGGGGCCCGACCTCCACCGGGTCGGGGGCAAGTACCCCGACGCCTGGCATTACGAGCACATGCGCGACCCGCGCAGCACCTCGCCGGGCAGCGTCATGCCGCCGTACCCGTGGATGCTGCACGACCGGTACGACGTGGCCGACATCCAGGCCTCGCTCCGGGCCCTGCGGAAGGTCGGCGTCCCCTACACCGACGCCGAGATCGACGGCGCGCCGGCCGCCATCGAGGCCCAGGCGCGTGGCATCGTGGACCGCCTCGCGACCGCGGGCATCACCGCGGAGCCGGACCGGGACATCATCGCGATGATCGCGTACCTCCAGCGGCTCGGGAAGGACGGCCGCGCCGCGCTCTCCGCGGGGACGGCCGCGACGCCATGAACCCGCTGATCAACGAAGCGACCTCGACGGTAACGCTGGGCTGGGTGCTCGGGGTGATGACCGCGATCTTCTTCGCCGCGTTCCTCTTCTGGGCCTGGTGGGCCTGGGCGGGCAGGAACAAGGCGCGATGGGAGGCGGACAGCCGCCTCCCCCTCAATGACGGAGGCGAGTCGTGAGCAAGGAATCGATGCGCGATCGCGTGCTGGGGCACGCGGACGAATCCGACGGAATCGAGGAGTACGACAATCCGCTCCCGAACTGGTGGCTGGGGCTGCTCTACTTCACGATCATCTGGGCGGTGCTCTACGGAGTTCACTATCACTTCGTCGCGGGCCGCAGTCAGCCGAAGGCGCTCGCGGCGGAACTCGCCGCCGCGGAAGCCCGGTGGCCGAAGCAGGCCGCTGCCGCTGCCGCGACGACCGTGGAGATCACCCAGGAGACCGTCGCGGCGGGCAAGGAGATCTACACCGCCAACTGCGTGAGCTGCCACGGCGCCGAGATGCAGGGCGGCATCGGGCCCAGCCTGGTGGACACGACCTGGATTCACGGCAGCGCCCCGGAGCAGATCCTGGCCACCATCTCCAACGGCGTCCCGGAGAAGGGGATGCTGACCTGGGGCCCGATTCTGGGGCCGGAAAAGGTGGCGCAGGTGACGGCCTACGTCGTCTCCGAGTACCGCGCCGCGACCGGCCAGCAGTAGGCCGCGCCCCCGCCGGGAGCAAGGCGCCGGGTGACGAGAACCGGAAGGGACTGACGACGTGCTCGGTTTCGCGACCAAACGGAAGTGGCTCTATCCCCAGGCGGTGACGGGCCCGTGGCAGCGGCTGCGCTGGTGGACCTTCGGCCTGCTGCACCTGGTTCTCTTCGCCACCCCGTGGATCACCGTCCAAGGGGCTCCCGCCGTCTGGATCGACCTGCCCGGCCGGAAGGTGCACCTGGTCGGCGCCATCTTTACGGCCTCCGACACGATCTTCCTGCTCTTCCTGCTGCTATTCATGGCGTTTTCGCTGTTCTTCTTCACCTCGCTGTTCGGCCGGCTCTGGTGCGGGTTCGCCTGTCCCCAGACGGTGTTCCTCGACGCCTGGGTCAGGCCGTTCGAGGAGTGGATCGAAGGCGGCTGGGTCGAGCGCCGGCGCCGCGACGAGGGGCCCTGGTCCTTCGACAGGGCGTGGCGGAAGGCGGTCAAGTGGAGCGTCTTCCTGGCGCTGTCCTTCCTCGTCGCGATCGCCTTCATGAGCTACTTCGCCGGTGCGAGGGAACTCTGGACCGGAACGGCGGGGCCGACGGAATACGCCCTCGTCGGCATCTTCACGGCAGTCTGGTACCTCGACCTGGCCTGGTTCCGGGAGCAGTTCTGCAACTACCTCTGCCCCTACGCCCGCTTCCAGGGGGCCCTGACCGACAGCGACACCGTCACCATCCAGTACGACATCAACCGGGGCGAGCCCCGGGGGGTGGAGGACGCGGCTGACAAGGGCGCGTGCATTGCCTGCGGCAAGTGCGTGTTCGTCTGTCCCCAGGGGATCGACATCCGGGACGGCTTCCAGCTCGAGTGCATTGCCTGCGCCAAGTGCATCGATGCCTGCGACATCGTCATGGGCAAACTGGGGCACAAGACGCTGATCGACTTCGGCGCCGAAGCCGAGCTGCATGGTGCGAAGCCCCGCCGGCTCAGGCCGCGCACCGTCCTGTACGGCGGACTCCTGACCGGCATCGCCGCGACGGTGGCCATCCTGCTGGCCGGCCGCGCCCCCTTCGACGCCGCGGTCGCGCGCGCACCCGGGTCGCTGTTCACCGAGGATGCGGACGGATTCGTGCGCAACACCTACCTCCTCCGGGTGACCAACAAGGAGATAGGCGAGGCTCCGGTGCCGTTCACGGTGCAGGTCGAGGGTCTCGACGGCGCCCAGATGCTGATGCAGGACATCGTGGTCGCCACCACCGAAACCCGCACCGTCCCCCTGATCGTGCGGCTCCGGCACGAGGACGATTCGCCCCGGACCCTGCCGTTCCGGGTCCGGGTGTCGTCACCCACCACTTCGGTCGCGCTGGACGCGACCTTCAAGACCGGAGGTCACATTGACGACGAGTGAGCGCCCGAGCGGGCGGGCCTGGCCCTGGGCCATCGCCATCGGCCTCGGGCTGGTGGTGCTGGTGAACGTACTCTTCGCGTACATCGCCATCAGCGGGTCCGACGGCATTGTCGAGTCCTACCAGACCGAACAGCGCTGAATCGCGCGCCGGCCCTGCCTCGGGCCACTGCCCGCATTGCGGCACCGCGGTCGAGGGGGCCGGGGACGCCTTCTGCTGCGGCGGCTGCGAGGTGGCCGCGGCCATCATCCGCGGCGCCGGTCTGGAGCGGTACTACGCCGAGCGCACCGAACCGGCGCCTCGACCCGAGCCAGCCAACTCCAGTGACTGGAGCGCGGTCCCGGTCGAGGTGACGCCCTCGGGGCTGTGTGAGGCGCGACTGGTCATTGATGGCCTCCGCTGCGCCTCCTGTGTCTGGGTCACCGAGCGAGTCCTGGAGCGTACGCCGGGTGTGGATCACGCCATGGTGAGCTACGCGTCAGGCCGCACCACCATCCGCTGGAACCCGGCGCAGGTGGATCTCCCGGCGCTCGCGCGGCGGATCGCGCAACTGGGCTACCGGCCGCGCCCCCTGGCGGTAGAAGCGGCGCCGGACCGCGACCTCATGGTCCGCATGGGTTTCGCGGCGATCGCCTCCATCGCGATCATGGGCCTGTACGAAGGTCTCTACGCCGGCTGGTGGTACGGGGCCATTGATCCCCGCTACGCCGCCCTGTTCCGCTGGCTCAGCCTCGTGCTCGCCACCCCCGTGACCTTCTGGTGCGCCGAGCCCTACTTCTCCGGCGCGTGGCGCAACCTGCGGCATGGCCTGCTCCACATGGACTTGCCGATCGCGCTTGGCGTCGGCATCACCTGGCTGCACGGGGTGGTGGCAACCATCCGGCAGCGGGACGGGTACCTCGACTCGCTGGCGATGCTGGTGGCGCTGCTGCTGGCCGGGCGGGTGCTCGAGTCGCGCGGGCGCCGGAGGGCGGTCGAGGCGGCGGCGGCGATGATCGGCTCGGTCCCGCGGACCGCGCGCCGGGTCCGCGCCGATCAGCTCGAGGTGGTGCCCGTTTCGGAGTTGCGGCCCGGCGACCGGATCGACCTGGGTGCGGGGGAAGAACTCGCCGCCGACGGAGTGGTGGTCGAAGGCTCCGGTCAGATGCGGATGGCGTTGCTGACCGGTGAAGCGGCCCCAGTGCTCGTCGGGCCCGGTGACCGGGTGGTGGCGGGGACGATGCTGGCCGACGGCGCACTCACGATCGTGGTCGAAGCAGTGGGCGACCGCACCGTCGTGCACCAGATGGCAGCCGACCTGCAGGCGGCACAGGACCGCGGCCTTGCGCCGGCATCCAGCGACCGGATCGCACCCTGGTTCACGGCGGCGACGCTGGCGACGGCGACTCTGACCTTCCTGGGCTGGTATCTGGCGAGCGGCGTGGACGCCGCCATCGCCAACACCGTCGCGGTCCTCGTGGTAGCCTGCCCCTGCGCCCTGGCGCTGGCCCGTCCCCTGGCCGCGTCCGCCGGTCTCGCCGCCGCCGCGCGACGCGGCCTGCTGCTCCGGTCGGCGGATGCGCTGCTGGAGCTGGCTCACGCCGACGTCATCGGACTCGACAAGACCGGTACGGTCACCGAAGGGGCGCTGGTGGTGACGGAGGGCGCGGACGAGGTGCTGCGCGTCGCGGCCGGCCTCGAGCGCTACAGCGTCCACCCCATCGCCAGAGCCATCACCGGCGCGGCGGCCGAACGGGGCATCCCGCTGCCGCAGGGACGCGAGATCCACGAGACGCCAGGCTACGGCATCAGCGGGATCGTGGACGGGCACCTCTGGAATCTCCGGAGCGGCGGCGCTGGCGTCGTCGAACTCACCACCCGAGTCCCGGCGGGAGCCGAGCGAGTTGCGGGGGTCATCCGGCTCGGCGACGCCGTGCGCCCCGACGCCGCCCATGCGGTGACGGCGCTTCGGCAGGCCGGACTCACGGTAACCCTGCTGACCGGAGATCGCCGCGAGGCCGCCGAGCGGATCGGCCGGCAGGCGGGGGTTGGCGACATCCGCGCCGCGTTCGACCCCGCCGCCAAGGCGGCGTGGGTCCGGGCCCGACAGGCCGATGGACAGCGGGTGGTGTTCGCCGGCGACGGGCTGAACGACGGCCCGGCCCTCGCCGCCGCCGATGTGGGGCTGGCCATGTCTAGCGGGGCGGCCAGCTCGGTGCTGGTGGCCGATGGCATCGTCGCCACTCGCTCACTCGGCCCCATCGCGGCGGGCATCCGGGCGGGCCGGGCGGCGGTGCGGATGATCCGGTCGAGCCAGATCCAGTCCATCGGCTACAACGTGGTGGCTGTGGCGGCGGCAATCGCGGGGCTGGTGAATCCGCTGGTGGCGGCGGTGCTGATGCCGGTGTCGAGCGCGGTGGTGATCTGGAATGCCACCCGGGTCGAGCGCCTGGTGCGGGCGACCGACTGATGGGCGCGCTGCTCATCCTGCTCCCGGCCACGCTCCTGATCGGCGGAGTGTTCGCCTGGCTGTTCTATCGGGCGGTGAAGGGAGGCCAGTTCGACGACCTCGACGACCCGCCGGAGCGGATGCTGCACGACGAGTAGGGTGACCTGCTCGACCAGCACCTTCCCGGGCGCGGCGCCGCTGCCGGACAGCGTGGTCTATTACCCTCGGTTCGCGAGACTGGCCCGCTGCTGGTGGTGACCCGCGAGCACCGCGCCCGCGACGACGCCCTCATGGCCGAGTTCATCTGCCGCACCGCCTGCACGGAGGACGAGGTCCTGACTCACGGGAACAAGGTCCGCGCTGCCCCTTGAGCACGGGTGCCAAGACGCGCACTTTGTCTGCGCCCCGCGCGGCCATTCCGGCCGTGCGTCCGACCATACCGGAGGAACAGCATGCCGCACACCGTCCGAACCATTGCCGCCGTCCTGCTGGCGCTCGCCGTGAGCGCCTGCACGAGCGAGGAGCCGCTCGTGGAGGTGACGGGAGCCTGCGCCGATGCCTTCGAGGCACAGGTATGCACCTGGGCCAAGACCCGGGGAGCGAGGCTGGTGGAGGCCGGTGCGGTGGTGCCGCTGGCAAGTATCGAGAATGCGCCGGCTGAGCAGCCGATGGCGTGGCCGCCGGCGATGGCCGCGGCGATCGACATGCCGGAACCGGTGCGCCAGCAGGGCGGTCTCACCCACCTCACCGTGTACTGGGAAGCGGGTGGACACCCGCCGGCCCCGTTCATGACACCGCACTTCGACTTTCACTTCTACACCATCTCCGCCTCCGAGCGGGCGGCGATGGACTGCACGGATCCGAGCAAGCCGGCCGCCCTCCCGGTCGGGTACGACCTCCCCGACATGACGCTGCCGCCCGAGATGGCCCAGATGGTGGGCGTACCCGTGCTGATCGGCCTCTGCGTACCGCAGATGGGAATGCACGCGATCTCCTCGTCGGATATCGACCGCAAGGACGCGTTTGGCGGCACCATGGTGATCGGGTACTACAAGGGCAAGCCGATCTTCATCGAGCCGATGATCTCGAAGGCGATGCTGATGCGGAAGGAGTCGTTCGACCTGGCAATCCCGGACGTCCCGGGGATGGCGGGCGGGCAGGCGACCAGGTTCCACGCCGAGTACGACGCTGCACAGCAGGCGTACCGGTTCATTTTCTCCGGCTTCACCCCAGCCACCTGAGGAGTATCGTCGGGAACGCGCCGGTGCAGGAGAACGGACGCGCCGCCGCTCATGCGTAGCCGTCGGGCAGACAAGAG
>JAOUIC010000083.1 GCA_029884275.1 Gemmatimonadota bacterium
GCCAAACTTGCCTTCACGTCCGCCGGCTACGAGATCTCCGTCATCCATGCGGACGGCACTGGTCAGATGAGGATGACATTCGGGACTTCCGACGACAGCCCGGACTGGTCGCCGGCCGGTCCGTAAAGGAGGAGATGGCGAGGGCGGGGCATGCCCCCGCGCGATCAGATCGGGCTGGCAACCAGCGGCCTGGGCTGTTCCGCACCAACTCGCCGGGGAGGGGCACATGAGCATCTTCGAATCACGCCACCGCCGTGGTCTTGCCCTCGCGGCGTGGGCGAGCGCACTCGCGCTGCTGGCCGGCCTGGCGTGTGACGGGGACAACACCGGCCCCACACAGCACCCCCAACGGCTGGCGTTCGTGTCCACTCGCGACGGCTGGTACGAGATCTACGTCATGCACGCGGACGGGAGCGCGCAGACCAGGTTGACGAACAACACGGCGTTGGACTTCTCGCCACGCTGGTCACCGGACGGCACCAGGATCGCCTTCACGTCGGACCGCGACGGGAACTTCGAGATTTACGTCATGAACGCGGACGGGAGCGGTCAGACGAGGCTGACGAGCAACTCGGCTTTCGACTTTGCGCCAGCCTGGTCACCTGACGGGAGCAGGCTGGCATTCCACTCCGCCCGCGACGGGCATCTCCAGATCTACGTCATGAATGCGGACGGGAGCGCGCAGACCAGGCTCACGAACAACTCAGCTAATGACGCCGTACCGACATGGGCTCCTGACGGCAGCAAGCTCGCCTTCGCCTCCGATCGCGACGGGCCCTCCGAGATCTACGTCATGAATGCCGACGGGAGCGCGCAGACCAGGCTCACGAACAACTCAGTCTATGACGGCGACCCGAGCTGGTCGCCCGACGGCAGCACGATCGCCTTCGCGTCCAACCGGGACGGCGCCCTGGACATCTATGTGATGCAAGCTGATGGCAGCGCACAGACCAGACTGACGAACAACGGAGCTGCGGACCAGGTTCCGGCCTGGTCTCCCGATGGCAGGAAGCTCGCTTTCGAGTCAGACCTCGGCGGCAACTCCGATGTCTGCGTCATGAACGCCGATGGGACCCGTCAGACCAGGCTGACGACCGGCGCGGATTGGGACGGCAGGCCGGACTGGGCGCCGGACGGTCCATAGAGGATCGGGTGGCGCGGGGCGCGTGATGCGGATCTGGCTTCGTGATCGGGCACGCGGGTGACGTAGCCGCCGCACCGCGGCACCAGACCGGCGGCCGCCACCGGCCCAGGATCCTCCGCCTACTCCAGCGTCTTGTGGAACCGCCTGACGCTCATCGCCACGATGACGACCGCGAAGCCGCACATCGCCCAGAACTCCGGCATCAGCTCGGCCGCGCCCACCCCCTTGAGCAGGATCCCCCGCAGCACTTCCAGGAAGTAAGTCAGCGGCAGGGCCAGGCCGAGCCACTGGGCCGGCTCCGGCATCGCCGCGCGGGGAAACATGAAACCCGACAGCAGGATGTTGGGCATGATGAACATGAACCCCGCCTGCATCGCCTGCGCCTGGGTCTGCACCAGGGTCGAGAAGAAGAGCCCGAGGCCGAGACTCGCCACGATGAAGGGAAAGGCGAAGAGATAGAGCGTCACGAGGTCGCCGCGAATCGGGATGTGGAACAGGAGCTTGCCCAGCAGCAGCACCACCGACATCTGCACGTAACCCACCAGCAGGAAGGGGATGATCTTCCCCAGCATGAGGCTGGTGCGGTCGATGGGCGTCACGATGAGCTGTTCGAGTGTGCCCCGCTCCCGCTCGCGCACCACCGCCATGGCGTTGATGACGATCATGGTCATCGAGAGCAGGACCCCGATGATTCCCGGCACGATGTAGGTCGAGCTGGTGAGCATCGGGTTGTACCAGGGCCGGACCCTGACTTCCACCGGCGCGGTGGATGCCGTCCCGAACGTGGCGGGCCGGAACCGGAGCCCGACCAGCGCCGCGCCCTGCATTGCGGCCTGCGACGCCAGCGGGTCGGCGGCGTCCACGATGACCTGCGCCTCAGCGCCGCGCCGGCGCTTGAGGTCGCGGGTGAAGGTGGCCGGAATGATCACCGCGGCGGCGGCCTTGCCGCGGCCGATCCGGTCGGCGACCTGCTCCCGGCTCCTGACTTCCTCGACGATGTCGAAGTAGGTGGAGTTCACCAGGGACTGCACCAGCTCCCGGCTCTCGCGGGAGCGGGCGTCGTCCAGCACCAGGGTGGGGAGATGCCGCACTTCGGTGCGGATGGCGAAGCCGAACAGCGCCAGCTGGATCGACGGGATGCCGATCATCATGGCCAGGGTCAGCCGGTCGCGCCGCATCTGGATGAACTCCTTGCGGAGCATCGCCCAGAAGGGCCACTGGCGGACGTTCACGCGGCGTTCTCCTCGTCCTGGAGCTGCAAGGCGATGAAGGCGTCCTCCAGGGTGGGCTGGCCGAGCTGGACGGTGATCTCGTGCGGCGCACCGATGGCCACGAGGTGGCCACGGTGCAGCATGCCGAGCCGGTCGCAGCGCTCTGCCTCGTCCATGTAGTGGGTGGTGACGAGGATCGTCGTGCCGCCCGCGGCGAGTTCGCGGCTCACCTGCCAGAAGTGCCGGCGGGCGGCGGGGTCGACTCCCGCCGTCGGCTCGTCGAGGAAGAGCACCTCGGGCTTGTGCGAGGTGGCGCAGGCGAGCGACAGCCGCTGCTTCCACCCGCCCGACAGCGTCCCCGCGAGCTGGCGCCGCCGGGTGGTGAAGCCGAGTTCCTCGATGAGTTCCTCGACCCGTGCCCGCCCTTCTTTCCCGACCAGGCCGAAGAGCCCGGCGTAGAATCTGAGGTTTTCCTCGACCGTGAGGTCATCGTACAGCCCGTAGCGCTGCGACATGTATCCGAGCCGGCGGCGCACCGCCTCGGGGTCGCGCACCACGTCGATCCCCGCCACCTCGGCGCGCCCACTGGTGGGGTCGAGCAGTCCGGTGAGCATGCGGATGGTCGTGGTCTTCCCCGACCCGTTGGCGCCGAGCAGGCCGAAGATCTGTCCGCGCGGAATGGACAGGTCGAGCCGGTCGACCGCGACCAGCGTCCCGAACCGCTTGTGCAGCGCCTCGGTCAGGATCGCGACGTGGGGCGGAGGTAAGGGGGTCAGGGGGTCAGGGGGTCAGGGGTCAGGGTAGGGGCGGGCCTCCGTGCCCGCCCCGATCAAAACCGGACCGTGACCGGAAGCCCCGGCCGGAGCGTCGCCGGCGGATCGACGAGTTCGACGCGCGAGGCGAAGAGCAGGTCGGCGCGCTCCTCCTCGGTCAGCGCGGCGCGCGGGGTGAACTCCGCCTTCGCATTCACCGCGCCGAGTCTGCCGTGAACAGGAGCTGCGCCGGCATCGCCGGCGACGAGGATGCTCGCGGGTGCGCCGGTCTGAAGCGTGTCGAGCAGCCTGGCGGGGAGGTAGACGCGCACCCAGCGTCGGCCCACGATGCCCACCGTCACGATGGTCGTCCCCGCGGGAACGACCTCTCCCGGGTCGGCATTCTTGCTGAGCACGACGCCGTCGACCGCCGCGATCACGGCAAGTTCGCCGATGTCGGCGCGCGCGCTCCTGAGCTGCGCTTCGGCGGTGCGGACATCGGCCTCGGCGGCGCGGATCTGGTCCTCGCGGGTACCCTCGCGGGCGAGCTCGAGCGTCGCGCGGGCGGCGTCGCGGCGGCGAGCCGCGGTGGCGGCGGCGGTCGTCGCGGCGTCGAGTTCCTGCGGCGACACGGCGCCGTCCTTCGCCATCTCCTGTACCCGGGTGAGGTCTCGTGCGGTGCGGGCTACCTCGGCCTCGGCCGCATCCGCATCCGCCTGCGCCCGGGCGATTTCCGCCTCACGCGAGCCGCGCCGAAGGTCGGCCAGACGGGCGCGCATCGAGGAGAGCTGGGCCACCCGCTGCTCCACCGCCTCCGGGAGGCCGGCGCGGACCAGCAGGGCGAGGGTGTCGCCGGTGGTCACGGTATCGCCCTCGGTCACGCGCACCTCGACGATCCGCCCTCCGACGAGGGGAGCATGGTCGCTCTCGTCGAGTTCGACCGTGCCGGGAAAGGTGGGGCCGTCCGCACCGGTGCGGCCGCAGGCGAAAAGCAGGGCGAGGAGGGCGGGGAGGATCGGCGCGCGGATCATGGGCAACAAGTTAAGATGGGAGGCGCGATGCGGGCCAATCCTGAGGCGCGGCATAGACCATCGGAGGCAGGCGTGAGCGACGTCGTATCCCTCGCGGCCGAACTGGCGGCGATCACCGAGCATTGGCGTCCCAGGGTCGTGGGCGGGCTGAACGGGCAGGAAGTGAAGCTGGTGAAATTTCAGGGAGAATTCGTCTGGCATCACCACGAGTCCGAGGACGAGCTCTTTCTCGGAGTCGCGGGTCGGTTCCGGGTGGAGTTTCGCGACCGCGCCGTCGAGGTGGGGCCGGGCGAGTTCGTGATCGTGCCCCGTGGGGTGGAGCACCGGACGGTGGCGGAGCGGGAGGCGTCGGTGATGCTGTTCGAACCCGCCGGCGTCCGCAACACCGGCAACGTGGAGCACCCGACGCTCACGGCGCCGGGCGCCGCCGCCGCCCCGCACGCATTTGACTTCCTGCCTGACACCTACGCGACGGAACGGCTGAAGACGCTCTCCGTCTGGTCGCAGTTCCGGGATGATGACATGGGGTTCCGGCCCGATCCGCGGGCCCGCACGCCGCTCGAGCAGATGATCCACCAGTGCGTCTCCGAGGACACCTGGATGCGCACCATGCTGGGCATCGAGGTGAGCCTGCCGCCGCTGCCCGCGCAGGAGACGCGGCTCGAGTTCCTGGGGCATTACGCAGCGGCCTCCGCCGAGAGGCTGGCGGCACTGCGGACCAAGGCGATAGGGTGGTACGGAGAGATGACCTCGTTCTTCGACGTGCCACGGAGCCGGAGCTGGGTCCTGGTTCGGCGCATGACTCACAGCAGCCACCACCGCGGTCAGCTTACCAGCTACCTCCGCATGCTGCACCGCGGCCTGTACTCGACCTATGGCCCCACCGCCGACACCGGCGGGCTGTTCCAGGACCAGGCGCCGGTGATCTATCGATACGAATCGGTGGAGGACCTGCTGGAGGCGGAGCATGACGGCGGGGCATGGCCGCCGCTCTCCGGGGCGCCGGGGCGGAAGGTGACCGAGCGGGGGGAACCGTGGTCGCCCGCCTGGTCTACCCCCCGGGCTTGAACTTCCCGACCCCCTCCGCCGGCTGCCAGGGATGGGCCGGCTCGAAATGGTTCCAGAGGAGTGCGGACAGCTTCCGGATGAGGACGTAGCCCTCGTTCGACGGATCCCAGCTCTGATCTTCCTGGTTCTTGGTGATGATGCAGAAGACGTAGTCGCCGGAGGGGGCGTTGACGAGCACCACTTCCGAACGCGACCGATTCACTGCCCCCACTTTGGACGCCACCTGTACCCAGGGCGGCAGCGCCGAAAGCGCTTCGGCGGTGTAGTAGCTGCGGGTGAGATGGCGGTACATCTCCTCGCTCGCGGCGGGGCTCACCGCCCACCCCTGGCGGATCATCGCCAGCAGTTCGGCCATCTCCCGCGGCGTGGTCTGTCCCCAGCCGTACTGCTCGCGGTTGGCCTCGCGTCCAGGGGTCCGGCTGTTCACCCGAGTCGAGTCGAAGCCATGGTCGGCGAGCCACTGGTTGATCACTGTGCCGGTCCCCGCAAGGGCCTGCAGCCAGAGCGATGCGGTGTTGTCGCTGGTGGTGATCATGAGCAGGGTGAGCTTCGACAACTTCACTTTGGCGGAATCTTCCAGCGACCCGATCAGGTCTTCGCCGGGGTAGAGCAGGGAATCGGTGTAGGTCATCTCCTGGTGAAAGTCGAGCTGGCCGCGTTCTATCGCGTCGAAGGTGCCGATGAGGATCGGTACCTTGACCATGCTGGCGGTCGGGAAGACACTGTCCTGATTGATCCCCGCCGCCTGTCCGGTGCGAAGGTGCCGCACGTAGACTCCCGCGGTGCCGCGAAAGCCGGTGACCAGGCTGTCGAGGGCGCGCTGGAGGGGTGGGTCGTTCTGCGCCTGCAGCGGGGCCGGGGGACAGAGGGACAGCAGTGCGACACAGGCAGCGGCCTGTCGAAGCATGGCGACCCCCCGCAGGTTCACTCGGGGGGCCGCGGGTCGGTGCCGGTGATGGACTTGATGGCCTTCCGCGCCATCGACGCGATGTCGTCGTTGCGGTCGTCGAGCATCTCGGTCAGGGCGGGCACCGCTGCAATCGCGCCGGGGCCGATTTCGCGCAGGGCCACGCAGACCGGGTACCGCACGGCGTCCACCGGGTCGTTGAGCGCTTCGATGAGTGCCGGCACGGCCGGAGTGGCGGCGGGGCCGAGGCCACCGATGGTGTAGGCGGCGGCGTTCCGGGTAAGTGGAGCCGGCGCCTTCAGCTCGGCGATCCATTCCGAAAGAGGCCGCTCGTTGACGATCGGATCGGCGGCTTGCGCGCTGGCGTCGTGAGCGACCAGCGCGAGTCCGGCCAGTCCGAGTATCGAAAGCGTACGCATGATGTTTCTCCATGGGACGACTAGACTCTGAGGCAAGGAAGGTATATCGGCGTGCCGTCTGCGGTAGGGTCGGGACCCGAAACCCCGCCATCCGGCGGTGCGTATGCGGTGTCTTCATACTCACGTCAAGAGAGCGCTTTCCGATGCTGCTGGCCCTTCTCGCCCTGACGCAGGCCCCAGCTGCCGCCTCGCCATTGGCGGCAGAACCGCCGGCGGTCCATTCCGGCCGCCGCCGCGAGCTGGCCGTGGCGATCCCGCGAGTCGAGGCCGAGATCACGGTCGATGGAGTGCTGGACGAAGCGGTGTGGAGACAGGCGCCGATCCTCACCGACTTCTCCCAATTCCAGCCGGTGGACGGTCTGCCGGCGGTGGACTCGATCGAGGTGCGGGTCTGGTACTCGCCCACCGCGATCCACTTCGGTGTGCACGCCTTTGAGCCGCATGGCGAGGTGCAGGCGACGCTGGCCGACCGCGACCGGATCTTCGCCGACGACTACATCCAGTTCTTCCTTGGCACCTT
>JAOUIC010000084.1 GCA_029884275.1 Gemmatimonadota bacterium
ACGGAAGACTCGAGCCGCTGGCCCGCAGCGGGGGTGAGGTACCTGGTCTCCACCGGGAAGAGCCGGCCCTCGCTTCGGACGACCGTCGCCTCTCCCATCAGCCGCGCCACCCGCTCGCCGTCGAGCGTCGCGGACATGACCAGCAGGCGGAGATCCGGCCGCAGGACCGCCCGTGACTCGAGCGCCAGGGCGAGACCGAGATCGGAGTGGAGGTTGCGCTCGTGGAATTCGTCGAAGATCACGCACCCGACGCGGGCCAGATCGGGATCCCGCTGTATCATCCGGGTGAGGATCCCCTCGGTGACCACCTCGACCCGCGTCGCCGGGCCGACCGCGGACTCGCGGCGGATCCGGTAGCCGACCCGCCCACCCGGACTCTCGCCCAGCAGCTGCGCCATACGGCGCGCCGCCGCCCGCGCGGCCAGCCGGCGGGGTTCGAGCAGCAGGACGATCCGCTCGCCGAGCCACGCCGACTCCAGGAGCGCGAGGGGCACGATGGTGGTCTTCCCGGCCCCCGGCGGGGCGGTGAGCACGGCGAGCCCTGGCGCATCGAGCGCCCGGGCGAGCGCGGGCAGGACGTCGTCGATGGGAAGGCCGGAGGGACGCATCGGCTCAAGTGTAAGCGGGGGTGGCGGAGGCGGGGAGCTTGAGAGTTTCGGTCCGGGCACCGATCTTGAGGCAGGGTGACGTCCCGTTTCCCGCCGGAGACTCGCATCATGTCCGAGCCGCAGGGTCCGCTCTCAGTCCCGCGCCGCGAGAATGCGGACATCCACGGCGTCACCCATCCCGGCCTGGTGCGCAAGGAAAACCAGGACCATTTCCTCATTGCCACCATTCACAAGGTCCTGCAGGTGTTTCAGACCAGCGTCCCCGCGGAGACGCTGGGGAGCCTCACCAGCCCCTCCCGCGGATTCGTCTTCCTGGTGGCCGACGGCGTGGGCGGGGGACCCGGCGGCAAGGAAGCCAGCCGGACGGCACTCAAGGGTGTGGTGGACTACGTCGTCAAGGCCATGGACCTGTACGTGCAGATCGATCCGGCGGTCGAGCTCGAGTATCTGGCCGAGCTGCTGCATTCGGTAGAGAAGAGCCACGAACTGGTGCGTCAGGTCCGCAAGAGCGAGGACGACGAGGAGACTGGCGCCACCACGCTGACCATGGTCTGCATTCGCTGGCCGCGGGCTTACATGATCCACGTGGGAGACAGCCGCTGCTACCGGCTGCGCAACGGGGAGCTCGAGCTCCTCACCGTGGACCAGACCATGGCCCAGGCGATGGTCGAGTCGGGCGCGCTCTCACCCGATCAGGCCGAGCGGTCGGCGCTCAAGCACGTGCTGTACAGCGCGATCGGCGGCAGCCGGGCGGAGCCGTACACCTTCGCCACCGACCTGGAATGGAACGACGTCATGCTGCTGTGCACCGACGGACTCACCAAGCACGTCAGCGATACCGAGATCCGGGACGCGCTCAGGACCTGCACCGACGCAAAAGCCACGGCCGAGGAGCTGCTGCAGCTGGTCCTCGACCGTGGCGCCTCCGACAACACCACCGTCGTGATCGGCCGGCTGCGCCGGCCGCCGGCGGGCTCGGGAGCGTTTCCTCCGCCCGCCTCCTGAACCGGCTCAGTCCTTCTCCACCTCGACCTTCATCGCCTCGGGTCCACCCTCGCGGACCCGCACTGTGAAGCGGCGCTTCATCGTGTCCGCGTCCAGCGCCTTCCAGGAAACCGTGACCTTTTTCTTCTGGCGCATCACATCGACCTTGGCGGTCTCGCCGTCGGCGTAGGACCGGAGGATCCTGCGCGCCTGATCCTCGGAGGTCACCGCCCGGCCGTCAATCCCGACGATCACGTCACCGGCCTTGAGCTGGACCGTGGAGTCGGCGTGGACATCCAGCACCAGGGCGCCTGCCTTGGTCCCGAAGTACTCGCCCAGGCCGGCGTTGACGGTCGCCAGCTCAAGCCCCGAAAGACCGCCTTCCACGATGTGGATCCTGCCTGGCCCGTCGGGCCCATCGGAAAAGAACCGGAAGTTGTGCCCGCCCGGGGGCATGGGCGCCATGTGCATCCCGCCCTCGGGAACCCACAGCATGTGGTCGCCCTCGGGGCCGCCGGCCCGCATGCGCCGCACGGTCATCTCAGGCAGCTCGGCCGCGATGAGCGTGGTCTTGTGGGTCTGAGTCCCCCGGCGGTATTCGACTCTGACGGTGTCACCCACTTCGAGCTTGGCGGCGAGTTCGCGCAGCCTCTTCGCGGGGCCCGACTCGTCGTCCTCGCCCTTCAGGCCGGCGAGCGACACGCCGTTGAACGTCGTGATGATGTCGGCCGCCTGGAGACCTGCCTTGGCTGCCGGCCCATCGGGGGTGACCTCCTCGACGAAGGCACCATACTTGTCGTACTCGGGATTGGCCCGGCCTTCCAGCATCACACCGATGCGGGGCCGGTCGCCACGGTAGACGAAGACCTGCTTCTCCTGGGCCGGAACCGGACCGGCCAGCATCAGGAGGAGCGCGGCCGTGGCAGGCGTCGCGCGGACGGACATGGGCAACATGGGATTGGGCTCCGTGGATTGGGTTCGACCCTGATGATGCCCGGGGACGCCCCGCGGTCGCAGGCACGCCGACGTCCCCCTTGCCCCGACCGCCCCGGGAGGTAACCTCCCCTCAAGCGATCGGGCTGGACCGGCCCCGCTGCCGGGGCCGCCACCCGACGACCATTCCCTCTTTCACCCTCACGGAATGACCGGATGCTCAATTACATCTGGGCCGGACTCATCGCCCTGAGCTTCCTGTTCGCCCTGGTCAACGACGTCCGCGACCTCGGGCGCGACACCTACCGCAACGGGACCGCGCTTCCCGTCACCCTGGCGATCCCGTCGGGGTACGATCCGTCGGCGCGGCGTCTCGCGGTGACGGTGCGGGCCGACTCCGCGGCCTGGTCGGCCCATTTCGGGAAGCCGGTGGCCGGCGGGGCGCTCGCGGGAGAGCTGATCCAGGCCGGCGGAGGCCGGGAGCTCCGGTTCGCGAAGGACGTGAGCCTGCCGGAACCGCTGGCGACGGCGCGGAGCATGACCAGCGAACGGGACAACGACCTTCGCGGGCCGGCGGCGTTCACCGCTTCGACCAGCGACACTCTCCTCGAGGCCGCCGTCACCCTCGCCCCGGTGCGGTTCGTCAAGCTGGTGGCGATCACCCGTGCGGCGCTGGATCTCGCCAAGACCGCGGTCACCCTCGCGCTCGGGCTGGTCGGCGTGATCGCCCTCTGGCTCGGCATGCTGCGCATTGCCGAGAAGTCGGGGCTCATCAACATCATCGTCAGGGTGGCGGAGCCGGTCTTCCGGCCGCTGTTCCCCGAGATCCCGAAGGGGCACCCCGCCCTCGGCCTCATCATCCTCAACCTCTCCGCCAACGTCCTCGGGCTGGGCAACGCCGCGACACCGATGGGGATCAAGGCGATGGAATCGCTGCAGGAGCTCAACCCGAGGAAGGACACCGCCACCAACTCGATGGTCATGCTGCTGGCGATGAACACCGCCAGCGTGCAGGTCGTGCCGCCGGTGCTGCTGGTGGCGCTGATGGGGCTGCAGATCAACCGGCTGTTCTTCCCCATCCTCATCTGCACTGCGCTCTCGCTGGTCGTGGGCATCCTCGCCGCCCGGTGGCTGGCGAAGTTCCGCGGTTACCGCGACAGCGACCCGATGCGGGCGCCGGCCGGCGCGGTGGAGGGCTGACCATGGAATCACTCCGGCAGGTCCTCGACCTCCTCGCGGTGTTCGTCATCCCCGCCATCATCATTGGCTTCCCGCTGTACGGGCTGTTCCGCCGGGTGCCGGTCTACGAGGAGTTCGTCAGCGGCGCCCGGGAGGGGTTCCAGGTGGCGGTGAACATCATCCCCTACCTGGTCGCGATCCTCTTCGCGGTGGGGATGTTCCGCGCCTCGGGGGCGATGGACTTCATGGTGGAGGGGCTCAGACCGATCCTCACCCCGCTGGGTGTCCCGCCGGAGGTGATCCCGATGGCGATCACCCGGCCGCTCACCGGGTCGGGGTCGGCCGGCCTGCTGCTCGACCTCATCGGGCGCTACGGCGAGGACTCGCTGATCGTCAAGATCGCGGCGACGATGTACGGATCGTCGGAGACGACGTTCTACGTCGTCGCGGTGTACTTCGGCGCCATCAACATCCGGAAGACCCGCCACGCGGTGCCGGCCGGACTCATCGCCGACGCGTCCGCGGCGATCATGTCGGTCTACGTGGTGAAGTGGCTGCTGGGGTAGGGGCGGGGGTAGGGGCGGAGCTCTAGCTCCGCCCCTACACCACGCAACTCTGGCAGGGCCGGCTGAAGGCGTCGTACTCCAGCAGGGTGACGTGCGGAGCGAGGTGAAACGGGCGCACCGTCTCCTCCCGCACCAGGTCGGTGGAGAGGTACTTCTTGTTGTCGTCACAGAAGAAGGTCACCACCACGGCGTCGGGCCCGAGCCGTTCCTGCACTTCAAGCGCCCCCAGGAAGTTCGCCCCCGAGGAGATTCCCACCGCGAGCCCCAGTTCCCGGGCAAGCTTCTGGGCCATCAGGATCGCGTCGCCGTCGTCCACCGCGACGATTTCGTCGAGCGCCGCCAGGTCCACGAGGGCGGGGATGAACTCGTCCGAGATCCCCTGGATCCGGTGCTTCCCGACCTTGTACCCGGTGGTGAGGGTGGGGGAGCTGGCCGGCTCCAGCGGATGCAGCCGGATGCCGGGGTACCGTTCCTTCAGGTAGCGCCCCGCCCCCATGATGGTCCCGCCGGTGCCGACACCGGCGACGAGGGCGTCCGGCGTGAGCCGGTGCAGCTCGAGCTGCCAGGCAATCTCGGGGCCGGTGGTGGCGGCATGAGCGGCGCAGTTGTCCTCGTTGCTGAACTGGCGCGGCAGGAAGACGCCCGCCCTGTTCCGGGCCACCGCCTCGGCCCGCTCGATGCTGCCCAGGAAGCCGCCCTCGGCGGCGCTGACGAGGTGGATCTCCGCGCCATACAGCCGGATCAGGTTCTTCCGTTCCTCGCTCATCCAGTTGGGCATGTAGATCGCGACCGGATGCCCCAGGGCCCGGCCAATGGCGGCGAAGCTGATCCCGGTGTTGCCGCTGGTGGCCTCGACGATCAGGTCGCCGGGATGGAGGTCTCCGCGCGCATGGGCCTCGCGCAGGATGTGGGACGCCATCCGGTCCTTGATGCTGCCGGTGAGATTGAGATACTCCGCCTTGGCGTAGACCGTTCGCGGGCGGCCGCGGAACTGGCAGTGGATGGCGAGCAGCGGCGTGCCGCCCACAAGGGCGCGGATGCCATGGAACCGGCGGGCGGTTTCGTCGTAGACGTCGGACATGGGATGGAAGGCGGGGCTCCGGGCACCAAGCTAGCCCCGCCGGAGGGGCCACGGCACCCCCGTCCCCCTGCTGGCCTTCATATTCGTGCCGCCCTATACTTGTGCGTTCCGAACGCCGCCCTGTTCACCTCCGCGCCGAGCCCGTGTCCGAAGAAATTCTTGGCCGTCTGCAGACCGCCTTGGGAGACCGCTACCAGATCCAGCGTGAGCTGGGCCGGGGCGGCATGGCCACCGTCTTCCTGGCGACCGACATCAAGCACGAGCGCGAGGTCGCGATCAAGGTCCTCCACCCCGAACTGTCGGAGAACCTCGGCGTGGAGCGGTTCGACCGCGAGATCAAGACGGTCGCGAAGCTGCAGCATCCCAACATCCTGAGCCTGTTCGACTCCGGCGAGGCCGACGGCCTGCTGTACTACGTCATGCCGTTCGTGTACGGCGAGTCGCTGGGAGACCGCCTGCAGCGCGAGCCGATGCTGCCGATCGAGACCGCCGTGGGCATCACGCTCGAGGTGGCCGACGCGCTGGGCTACGCCCACTCCCTCGGCATCGTCCACCGCGACATCAAGCCGGACAACATCATGCTGTCTGGCAATCACGCGCTGGTGGCCGACTTCGGCATCGCCAAGGCGATCAGCAGCATCGAGGGCAGCGCCAAGCTGACCGAGGCGGGGGTGGCGGTCGGCACTCCGCTCTACATGAGCCCCGAGCAGGCGGTGGGCGACCCTGCCGGACCCACCAGCGACCTCTACAGCCTCGCGTGCGTGCTGTACGAGATGCTCGCGGGGGCGCCGCCGTTCACCGGCGCCAATGCGCGCCAGATCATGGCGCGGCACGCAATGGAACAGGTGCCCAGCCTGCAGGTGATCCGCGATACCGTCCCCGACGAAGTCGAGGACGCCATCATGGCCACCATGGCCAAGGTGCCGGCCGACCGACCCCAGACCGCCGCCCAGTTCGCCGAGATCCTCGGCGCCCAGCCGGGGGTGACCGCCAGCCGCTATTCCGCCATGCGCGTCACGGCGGCGCGCCGCGCGGCCAGAACCGGCCAGATCCCGCTGCCGGAGCAGCCGGCTGCCCCGCCACGCAAGCGGTGGCTCGTCCCTGCCATCGCCGGTGGCGTGGTGGTGGCTGCGCTCGGCGGATTCGGCGCGTGGAAGCTGCTCGGCGGCGGCGCGCCGGCGGCGTCCGTTGGCGGCCTCGACCGGCACAACATCGCGGTGCTGTATTTCGACGACTTGAGCCAGAAGAAGGACCTGGGGTACGTCGCCGACGGCCTCACCGAGGGCCTGATCAGCGTCCTCGGCTCGGTGCAGGGACTGACGGTGGTCTCCAGGGGCGGCGTGGCTCCGTACCGAGGTGGCGCCGTCCCCCGGGACAGCATCGCGCGCGCACTTCGGGTCGGAACCCTGGTCATGGGCAGCGTCGAGCCGGAGTCGGACAGCCTCCGCGTCACGCTCCGGCTGCTGGACGACGCCGGCACGGAGATGGACCGGGCGACGTTCAAGAAGTCGGGGAAGGACCTCATCGCGCTATCCGACAGCCTCTCCCAGGAGGCCGCCGTGCTGATCCGCAAGCGGATCGGCGAAGCAGTGCAGTTGAGCCGCACCCGCGCCGGCACCCAGAACACCGACGCCTGGGCCACCTACCAGCGCGCGGTCAATGCTCGGAGCCGGGGCGACTCGCTGTTCCAGGCGGACG
>JAOUIC010000085.1 GCA_029884275.1 Gemmatimonadota bacterium
CGGGCGGCTGGGCCGTCCCATCGTCGCCGGTGGCGCTGTCCTGGATGCGCAACTCCTGACCGGACCGGATCCACGCCGCGATCTCGTCCAGCGACACGTACCGGCTCTCCTCGGTGTCGTACAACTTTCGACTCCCGCCCCCATACCGCTTGATCTGCCGGATCATGTGTGCTCCTTGGCTGGCGACCGGAAGATACCGCAGTGCGGCAAAAAGTCAAGGGCTGCTGCCGCAGCGCGGCAATCACCGCCAGGCTCCTTAGGCCAACTGGTCCAGGAGCGCGCGGCCAAGTGCGCCGAGGGAGGTCAGATCGGTGGGGGGAGCGGGTTCGAGTGGCATCGCGGCCATGCGGCCGACCGAACCGAGAAGGCGCCGAAGCTCGGCGAGTCCGCGGTGGTCCCGCTCGCCGAGAAACCGGAAGAGCGCCAGTCCTTCGCTGGTTGAGGCCGCGGGCAGCGGCCCAACCCGGGGATGCACCTGATTCACCACCAGTGGGCCAAGCCGATGCCCCGCCTCCAGGAGCTTCCGGGCAAAGAATAGCGTGTCGGGAATGCGGTCCGGCCCCGGACCGCTGACCAGCAGAAAGAGGGTCTGAGGATCCCTTAGCAGGACACGAACTTCGGCCGCCCGCTCGCGGAATCCCCCGTACAGCGGCCCGAACGCCCGGAAGAACTCCAGAATGTCCCGGACCAGGCCCAGGCCGATAATCCGGTCGAGCAGGCCTTCCACGCCCTTCGCGGCCAGTCGCATCGGGGCCCGCCGGATGCCGCCGCCGCGTTCCCACCACGGATTGAGCGCCAGCCGGATCGCACCGCTATCGAGGAACTGGACCATGCGGTCCGGCGCCTCGAGGAAGTCGAGGGCCTGTCGGGTCGGCGGGGTGTCGAGGATGATCCGGTCGTAGCTCCCGTCTCGGGAAACCTCGAACAGGCGCTCGACCGCCATGTACTCGAGGATCCCCGCCAGGCTGCCGCTCAGGTCGCGGTAGAAACGATTCCCCTGGATCCGCTCGGCAGCAGCGTCATCGGGGGCATAGGATTCGATCAGGTGATCGAAGGTCCGCTTCGCGTCCAGGAGGGCGACATCGAGTCTGCCGGCGACACCCGCCTCGACCCGCACCGGGCGCTCCCGCGCGGCTTCGCCGACGCCAAGCGCGTCCTTGAGACGCAGCGAGGGGTCGAAAGTCATGACCAGCGTGTTGGCTCCCCGGCGAGCAGACTCGAGGCCCAGTGCCGCCGCGAGGGTCGTCTTGCCCACGCCACCAGACCCCACCACGACGAGGAGACGGCGGTCGATGACACCGAAGCTCATCCGACCTCCCGCTCGAGGCGTTCGACCAGCGCCTCGATCAGTGTCGGGCCACGGTCGAGGGGGAGAAGGGGAAGCTCGGCCAGGGGCCCCTTCCAGCTGCAGCCGAGACGCTCCAGCTCCCTCCGGTTGACCTGATATCGCTCGCGCCACAGCGTCGCCACGGGCTTGTCGGCCTCGCGCGGCATCGTCCGCGGCGGAGCGGGGTAGCATGAGTTGGCCACCATGAGTTCGGGGGAGCGGCCCATCTTCCGCTCCAGCAGCTGGACCAGTTCGATCGCCTCCTGCACCGGCATCTCCTCACCCACGGTGACGACGACCACGCCACATCGCGATGGATCAGCGATGAAGCCGCTGAGTTCGGCAGCCATCTCGCCGAGCTGCCCCCCGGCGATGGACTGTGCGAGGAGGATTGGCGCGGCGAGCATCGATGCACCGTGACCGGTCGCGGGAGCATCGAGCACGACGACGTCCACCTTCCGCCGGTACAGACCCTTGACCATGCGCAGGGCATACCCCAGGACCGCCATCTCCTTGAGACCGGGAGCGCCATCGGCGAAATGCTGAAACAGCGGGCTCTCCACGATCCGCCTGGCGAGGACCCGGAGCGGCACCTTCTCCCTGACCAGATCGTGAATGACGGCACGTGCCTGGAGATTCTGGGCCCAGAGACGGCTGCCGGCCGGGACGATCGCTCCGCCCGATGGCTCGGTTCCGAGCAACTGGTGCAGGCTCTCACGCGGGTCAACCTCGAGCAGCAAGGTGCGCCGGCCGGCGGCAGCCAGCCTCCGGCCCAGAACGGCGGTGAGGGTGGTCTTGCCGACTCCCCCCTTCCCCGTCACCACGATCAGTTGTTGTCGCTCGAGTCGGTCGAGTAATGGGACGATCATTGTCCTGAATGAAAGCACCGCGATAGTAAACGAATCATGAAGACTGCCCGAGGCCCTCCAGCTTGCGAGCCCTCGTCCGGCGCGACTACGCTTCGGCGTGCACACCTACGATTACGTCATCATCGGGTCGGGCTTCGGCGGCAGCGTCTCGGCCATGCGGCTCGCGGAACGCGGGTACCGGGTCCTGATCCTCGAGCGCGGCCTGCGATTCCGGGATGAGGATTTCGCCAGCAGCACGTGGCAGCTTCGCCGGTATCTCTGGGCCCCTTCCCTCGGATGCTACGGCATTCTCCAGATCAGTCCGTTCCGGCACGTGGTGGTGCTGCATGGCGCCGGAGTCGGGGGCGGAAGTCTGGGATATGCCAACGTACTGATGGAGCCTGGCGAGGATGCCCTCCACTCGCCCGCCTGGCAGACCCCAATCGACTGGGAACAGGCGCTGCGGCCTCACTATGCGACTGCGAAGCGGATGTTGGGCGTGGCGACCAACCCACGGCTCGGTGCCGCCGATGCGGTACTCCAGGAAATCGCCTCGGATCTCGGGCAGGCCGGAACCTTCCAGCCGGTGCCGGTCGGGACCTATTTCGGCCGGGCGGGGCAGGAGGGCGTCGAGGTGCCGGATCCGTATTTCGGAGGCGAGGGCCCGCCGCGCCGGGGCTGCCAGCACTGCGGCGCCTGCATGGTCGGCTGCCGTCACAATGCCAAGAACACCTTGCCCAAGAACTACCTGTACTTCGCGGAGAAGCTCGGGGTGGAAATCCTGCCCGACACGACGGTCAGGGACATTCGGCCCCTCGACGGCCACCAGGGGGACGGGGCGCGCTACGAGGTGACCAGCCGGCGGACGACCGGCTTCAGGCACCACGCGCGCGGTCCATTCCGCGCCCGTAACGTGATCGTTTCCGCTGGTGCCCTGGGCACGCTCCGACTCCTGTTCCGCTGCCGCGATGTCACCGGCTCGCTCCGTCACCTGTCGCCCCGGCTCGGCGACATGGTCCGCACCAACAATGAGGCCCTTCTGGGGAGCGTGGCGCGCTCGGACACGACAGACTACTCGCAGGGCCTGGCCATCACCTCAATCTTCCGGGCCGATCCGGTCACGACCATCGAGCCGGTGCGATACCCGCGCGGGTCGTCCGCCATGCGGTTCCTCGGCGGCCCGATGATTGAGTCGGGAGGCATGCTCTCGAGGCTGGGGCAGTCGGTGGCGGAGGTCGTCCGGCGGCCGAGGGACTTCGCCCGCACGCACCTCCTGCCGGGCTGGGCGGAACGCACCACGATCCTGCTCGCGATGCAGTGGGAGGACAACCGTCTCAGGCTCAGGCCGGGGCGGAGCGCGCTCACCGGCTTCCGGCGGGATCTCACTTCCTCGCCGGACGGCGACAGGACGATACCCACCAAGATCGGCATCGGGCATGATGTCACGCGGCGCTTTGCGGCCAGGACCGATGGTGTGCCGATGGGCTCGGTGAACGAAGGGCTCTTCGACGTCCCCATGACGGCACACATTCTGGGGGGATGTCCTATCGGGCGCGGTTCATCGGAGGGAGTGGTGGATGCGGGCTTCCAGGTGCACAACTACCCGGGGTTGTTCGTGATCGACGGCTCGATCATGCCGGCGAACCCCGGCGTCAACCCGAGCCTCACGATCACGGCGCTGGCCGAGTATGCGATGAGCCAGGTGCCGGTGAAGGCGGGCGCTTCCCGCACGGTATCATCTGTCGCCTAGCTGCTACCGTGCCGTGAGAAGTGAGACAGACCCTGGCCGGGTCAGCAGCGGCACCAGGGCGTCCGCAATCCGCTCCGCGACTTGCCGATTTCCCTCTTCGGTGACGTGCGCATTCTGGTCGACGAAGACGGTGGACGTCTCGGCGTCGAAGATACCTGTCAGCGAGACGAAGCCCGGATCTCCCGCCATCTCGCCCTCAACCACCGTCGCGTACCGTGCGCAGATTACCGGACCTCGGAGCGTCCGCTCCCACTCGGCAAGTCGCGGAGCGGCCCCCGCCTGCGCGGAGAAGAGCGAGCGCCGAGGGAACGAACCGGCTCAAGCCGTCGGCTGGGGGTGTTGCGGTCATGACACCCTTGTGGTGAGCTTTAGGTGGAAGGTATGGTCACACCGCCTTCAGCCGGCAAAGACGTGGCCGCGCTGCCCCGGGTGGCCCGGTTCCCGCGCACGAGCCTAGCTACACGATCCCCATCTTCCATGGCACGGGAACCAACCTCACCGATGCCCCAAGCAACACCGGCTCACATCCTTGGCATATCCGCCTTCTACCATGACAGCGCGGCCTGCCTCCTCCGTGACGGCGAGATCGTGGCGGCGGGGAGCGAGGAGCGTTTCAGTCGGGTCAAGGGCGATGCCCGGTTTCCGCGACTGGCGGTCGACTACTGCCTGCGCGAGGCAGGGATCACCGCCGCACAGCTGACGGCCGTCGCCTTCTACGACAAGCCCCTGCTCAAGTTCGAACGCATCCTGGAAACGTATCTCGGCGTCGCGCCCCGCGGCTTCAAGTCGTTCCTCATGGCGGGGCCGCTCTGGATCAAGGACAAGCTGTACATGGAGCGCCAGATCCGCGAAGCGCTGGATTTCGACGGCGACATGCTCTACGCCGAGCACCACGAATCTCACGCCGCCAGCGCGTTCTACCCTTCGCCGTTCAGCCAGGCGGCCGTCCTCACGATGGACGGCGTGGGTGAGTGGGCCACGGCCTCGATCGGTGTCGGACGGGGCGCTGAGCTCACACTGATCAAGGAGCTGCGCTGGCCCGACTCGCTTGGCCTGCTCTACTCGGCCTTCACCTATTACACCGGGTTCAAGGTCAATTCCGGCGAGTACAAGGTCATGGGGCTCGCCCCCTATGGCGAGCCGAAATACGTCGATCTCATCTATCGCGAGTTGCTCGACCTCAAGGAAGATGGATCGTTCCGGCTGAACCAGCAGTATTTCAACTACCTCAGCGGCCTCACCATGACGAGCCCGGCCTTCGACCGGCTCTTCGGCGGTCCGCCGCGGGTTCCCGAGTCCAAGCTCACCCAGAAGGAGATGGATCTCGCGCGTTCGGTCCAAGTTGTCTGCGAGGAGATCATGCTCCGGATGGCCCGAACCGCGCACCGCGAGACCGGGCTTCCGAACCTCTGCCTGGCGGGCGGTGTGGCGCTGAATTGCGTCGGCAACGGCCGACTCTTGCGGGAAGGGCCATTCGAGAAGATCTGGATCCAGCCGGCGGCCGGCGATGCCGGCGGGGCCCTCGGCGCCGCCCAACTCGCATGGCACCGGCACCTTCGAGCCCCGCGGCAGGCACCGAGCCGTGGTGACGGCATGCAAGGGGCCTATCTCGGGCCCGCCTACGGACCCGACGAGATCGAGCGTTTTCTCCGCGACATCGGCGCGCCCTACGAGCGGCTCGGACGTGACGACCTGCTGAACCGCACGGCAACGCTTCTGGCTGATGAGAAGATCGTGGGCTGGTTTGATGGCCGCATGGAGTTCGGCCCCCGGGCGCTCGGCGCCCGCAGCATACTTGGTGATCCCCGCAGTCCGCGGATGCAGGCCCAGATGAACATCAAGATCAAGTTCCGCGAGGGATTCCGCCCGTTCGCGCCAAGCGTCCTCCGCGAACGGGTGAGCGACTACTTCGAGCTGGACGGGGATTCGCCCTACATGCTGCTGGTGGCGCCGGTGAAACGGGAGCGCCAGATCCCCATGACCGACGCTGCCCAGCGGCTCTGGGGCATCGACCAACTGAACGTAGTGCGATCGGACATTCCGGCGGTGACCCACATCGACTACTCGGCCCGCATCCAGACCGTCACACCCGATACGAACCCCAATTATCATGGGCTGATACGGGAATTTGAACGGCAGACGGGGTGTCCCGTGGTGGTCAACACCTCGTTCAATGTGCGGGGCGAGCCCATCGTGTGCTCCCCGGCCGACGCCTATCAGTGTTTCATGCGAACCCACATCGATGCGCTGGTGCTCTACCCCTTCCTGCTCCACAAGGAGGGACAGCCAGCGTGGAAGGAGGCGGGAGATTGGAAGCAGGAATTCCAGCTCGATTGACGCCCGCCGAAGGCCGCAAGTTCGGCCTGACTGTCGGAGGGGCCTTCCTGGTGATTGGCACGATCCTGCAGTGGCGCGGGCGAGCCACCGCATCAATGGTCTGCCTGGCCGGTGGCGGCGTCCTGGCCCTGGCAGGCCTGGCGGTGCCGGGAAACCTGGGGCCGGTCTACCGAGGCTGGATGAGCCTCGCGAGGGTGCTCTCCAGGGTGACCACCCCCATCTTCATGGGCGTGGTCTACTTTGTGGTCATCGCACCGATCGGACTGCTGATGCGGCTATTCGGCAAGAATCCACTTGTGCACCGGTCTGTAAACGACAGCTACTGGCACCGACGCGAGCCGCACAGCGATCCAGCCAGTACCATGCGTCACCAGTTCTGATCCGGAGGTCCTGACATGGCACGCTCCAGCCTGGCCCGCGAGCTGTGGGCCTTCATGAAGGCCCGCAAGAAATGGTGGCTGATGCCCATCATTCTGCTGCTGGTCCTGGTAGGTACGCTGCTCGTGTTCGCGCAGGGGTCGGTGCTCGCTCCGTTCATCTACACGATCTTCTGATGTCGTCAGCGCGGCGAAAGCGCCTGACGGCTGGGGCCGGGGTGCGGGACGGCTAGACTACCCCGCACCACTCCGCCAGCGCCAGGGCCACGACCCGTGACGCGGTCAGCAACTCCTCCACCTCCAGGTACTCGTCGGGGCCGTGCGCAAGGCGGATGTCACCCGCGCCGTACATCACGCAGGGCATACGGCCAAACCCGATGAAATGCCGCATGTCG
>JAOUIC010000086.1 GCA_029884275.1 Gemmatimonadota bacterium
GCGCCGGACCGGCGCGTCCAGCCACTCGAAGGCCTCGTCGGCGATCCGGGCGGCGATCTCGGCGCCATACCCCCACGAAAGCGAATCCTCGTAGGCCACGATCACCCGGCTGGTCTTCCGGACCGAGCCGAACACCATCTCCCAGTCCACCGGCGATAGCGTGCGCAGGTCGATCACCTCGACGGCGAGCTCGTGGCTCTGCTCGACCTCCTTGGCGGCCACCAGCGCGCGCTGCACCACGGCGCCATAGGTGATGACCGTGACGTCGGTACCCTCCCGCACCCGCCGGGCCTTGCCGAAGGGGATCATGAAGCCCGGACCGGGGTTCGGCGCCTTGTTGTAGGTCTGGCGGTAGAGGTGCTTGTGCTCCAGGAAGAGCACCGGGTCCTCGCAGCGGATGGCGGTGCGCAGGAGCCCGTTGGCGTCGAGCGCGGTCGCGGGGCAGACCACCCTGAGGCCCGGCACGCCGGTGAACACCGCGGCGCCAGTCTGGGAGTGATAGACTGCCCCGCCCTTGAGGTAGCCGCCGTAGGTCACGCGGATGACGACCGGCGAGGCGAAGGCGTTATTGGACCGCCAGCGCATGACCGCGAGCTCGTTGCGGATCTGCATGTACGCCGGCCAGATGTAGTCGAAGAACTGGATCTCCACCACCGGCTTGAGCCCCCGCGTGGCGAGCCCGACTGCGCGGCCGACGATGTTCGCTTCCGCCAGTGGGCTGTTGTAGACCCGGTCGCTGCCGTAGGCCCGCTGCAGCCCCCAGGTGACCTTGAACACACCGCCCTTCCCCTTCACCTGGCCGAGGCACGCCTCGCGGGTGGCGTCGGCGACATCCTCACCGAAGATCACGATCCTGGGATCGCGGGCCATCTCGTCCCTGAGGCAGACGTTGAGCAGGTCCACCATCGTGGTCGGGTCGCCGGTGAAGCGGGGATCGTCCTCGGTGTCGAACTGCTCCGAGGTCGGGTCCACATCGGGGGAATAGACGTACTGGTAGATCGTGTCGGTGGCGGGCTGGGGCGAGGCGAGGGCGGTGTCGATGGCAATGGCCAGCTCGTCCTCGACCTGCTTCCGGATCGCCTCGAGCTCACCCTCCGTCGCCATGCCCTGGTCCAGCAGGTAGCGGGGGAACCGGTTGAGCGGGTCGCGCTCGGCGTCCGCCTCGCGCTCGGCGGCGGGACGATAGAGCACCTCGTCGTCCGACAGCGAATGGCTGTAAGGCCGGATCACGTGGGCATGGACCAGCGCCGGCCCCTTCCGGGAGCGGCAGTATTCGACGGCACGCTGCAGCGTGTCGTAGGACGCCACCGGATCACAGCCGTCCACCTCCTCGATGAACAGGCCGGGGAAGCTGGCCACCAGCTTCGAGATCGATCCGCCGGGTGTGTTCACCTCGACCGGAACCGAAATGGCGTAGCCGTTGTCCTCGATCACGAAGACCACCGGCAGCTTGAGGTTGCAGGCGCTGCTGAGCGATTCCCAGAACTCGCCCTCGCTGGTGGTGCCGTCGCCGGAGGAGACGAACACGACTTCGTCGCCATGCGGCCCGGTCACCGCGTCCGCCATCCCCTGCACCCGGCTGTACCTGAGCCAGGCCTCGGCGCAGCCCACCGCCTGCAGGAACTGGGTCCCGGTCGGGCTCGAGGAGCTGACGATGTTGAGCTCCTTGTGCCCGAAATGCGACGGCATCTGGCGTCCGCCGGAGTTCGGGTCGTCGGCCGCGGCGACGGCCGAGAGCAGCATCTCGGTCGGGGTCATGCCGAGACCGAGGCAGAGGGCGCGGTCGCGGTAGTAGGTGTAGAACCAGTCGTGGCCGGGCCGGAAGACCTTCGAGGCCGCTGCAAGCACGGCCTCGTGTCCGGCACCAGAGATCTGGAAGAAGATCTTGTTCTGGCGCTTGAGCTGGATCTCCCGGTCGTCGATCCGGCGGGAGAGCACGATCAGTCGATAGATGTCCAGCAGGTCGGCCTTGCCCAGGGTTCGGGCGGCCTTCGGGGAGGTGCGGGCGCGGGTAGCCATGGCTGAAAAATCGTCTCCGCGGGCCCCGGACGGTAGGGCCGTCGGGGGAGTGGTCATGCGCCGGAATCAGGGACTCGACTGGTAGCCGATCTCGCCTCCGACGATGGTGGCGCGAATCTGCACGGTGGCGATCTCCTCCGGCGGAATCGCGAACAGGTCCTTCTCCAGCAGCACCAGGTCGGCGCGGCAGCCCGGTTTGATCACCCCGCGCGTCCCCTCCGCGAAGACGCCGTAGGCGTTGGCGCCGGTATACGCATTCAGTGCCTCGTCCAGCGTGATCTTCTGCTCCGGGATCCATCCGCCGGGGTTCTTGTCATCCAGGGTCCTGCGCGTGACGGCGGCGTAGATGCCGAGGATCGGGTCGATCGGGGCCACGTTCCAGTCGGACCCGAAGTTCAGGTGGGCCCCGCGGTCGATCAACGACCGGAAGACGTAGCTGTTCACCACCCGGGGACCGAGCCGTTTCCCCGCCCAGCGGCCGTCGTCGATGATGTGGAACGGGTGCATCGCGGCGATGACGCCCTGTGCCGCGATGCGCTCGACCTCCGCCGGCCGGAGATGCTGGGCGTGCTCGATGCGGAACCGGCGGTCACGCGCGCCGTGGGCTTGCGCCACGCTGTCGAAGATGTCGAGCAGGACGGCGTTGGCCCGCTCTCCGATGGCGTGGATCGCCACCTGGAGCCCGGCCGAATCCGCCGCCCCGATCCAGGCCGCGACGCTGTCGCGGTTGGTGGTCTCGAGGCCTGTGGTGGAGGGATCGTCCGCATAGGGCTCGAAGAAGAGGGCGGTGGTGGAACCCAGCGAGCCATCCATGTACCCCTTCACGCCGGCGAGTCGGACCCAGTCGTCGCCCGGGCCATTCCTGGCGACGCTGTCAGCCACGCGGCGCCACCCGTCCAATGAGGGAAAGAGCGCCACCCGGAGGCCGAGTGAGCCGCCCTGCTTCGCACGGAGGATGGCCGCCACCTCGGCCCATCCAGCGCTGACGAACGCGACCGCGGTGACGCCCTTCGAGAGCGCGTAGCTGGTCGCCCGCGCGAGGGCGGCATCCTGCTGCGCCGCGCTCGGTGCCGGCATCGCGGCATAGACGGGCCCCATGGCCTCGTCCTTGAGCAGGCCGGTCGGCTCGCCGGTCTTCGGATCGCGCACGATGAGCCCCCCGGCAATGTCCTTCGTCGCCCGGGTGACCCCCGCCGCCTTGAGCGCGAGGCTGTTGGCCACACCCATGTGGCCGTCGAGCCGGGAGACGAAGACCGGATTGTTGGGGGTGACGGAGTCGAACCACTCCTTCTGCGGCAGCGGCGCGTCGGGCCAGTTCTCGTGGTCCCAGTCGCCACCGACGATCCACTCGCCCGGCTGCCGCTCACTGGCGTAGGCCCTGAGCCGGCCGGTGAACTCTTCGGGCGTCCTGGCGTCGCGCAGGTCCACGCTCGAGAGCTGGAATCCGCCGGAGAGGAGGTGAACGTGGTTGTCCATGAAGCCGGGGGTGACCAGCGCCCCACCGTTGTCCAGCACCTGGGTGTTCGGCCCGCGGAGCCGGTCCACATCCCCGCGCGCACCGACGACGATGATGGTGTCGCCCCGTGTCGCGACGGCCTCTGCCCATGGGCGGGTCGAGTCGCCGGTCCAGACCTTCCCGTAGATCAGGAGGTCGGCAGGCGGGGACGGCGGGGAACAAGCAACGGCAAGGACGGTGAGGACGGTAGCGACGGTAGGACGAGTCACCATCTCAGGCTCCCTTGCCGATCTGGGGCCGGGCGGCGAGCAGGTCCCGGATGTCGCACAGGACCTCGAGCATGAGCTGGTCCCGCTGATAGCCGGCGTCGAGTTCCTCCATCCGGTGTGGCAGCTGGGTCTTCCGGGCGCGCTCGTACTGCTCGCGGTAGGTCTGCTCGAGGTTCGACAGGATGTGATCGCGGGGGCGCATGGGGACTCTGGGCGCAGGGAACCGGATGCGGGCGACCACCGGGGTCGCGGGGCGACCGCCAGGGTCGCCCTTACTGGGCATGCGAGACGGCATGTAGCTTATAGCGTCCCTCCCCATCCGGCTACCATGCGATTGCTGCTCATCCCCGCGCTCGCCGCGCTGCTGGTCGCCCCCCTCGTCGCCCAGCAGCCGCGGGCGCGGGCCCTCGGTATTCCCTTCTCCGGCAGCCCGGGCCCGCTGAATGCGATCACCGATGTCGCCGGGGTCGAGGTCGGCCAGGTCACGCTGAACCGCGGCAAGGGTCGGCTCGAGGTGGGGAAGGGCCCGGTGCGGACCGGCGTCACGGCTATCCTGCCGCGGGGCAAATCGAGCGACCCGGTGATGGCGGCCTGGTTCACGCTCAACGGCAATGGCGAGATGACCGGCACAACCTGGGTCGAGGAATCGGGTTTCATGTGGGGCCCGGTGATGATCACCAATACGCTGAGCGTGGGCGTGGTGCGCGACGCGGTCCTCGAGTGGGCTATTACCCGCAAGTACGACGAGTTCCTCTGGGCGCTGCCAGTGGTGGCGGAGACCTGGGACGGCGGGCTCAACGACATCAAGGGGATGCACGTCACCCGCGAGCACGCTTTCAGGGCGCTCGACTCGGCGCGGAGCGGCCCCGTCGCCGAGGGCGGAGTGGGGGGTGGCACTGGCATGGTGTGCCACTCGTTCAAGGGAGGAATCGGCACCGCCTCGCGGCGGCTCTCCGATGAGGCTGGCGGGCACACCGTCGGCGTGCTGGTGCAGTGCAACTACGGCGGCCGGCAGCGGCTCAGCATCGCCGGTGTCCCGGTGGGCCAGTCGCTGAAGGGGGCGGAACAATGCCTCACCCTTCCAGACCCGTCGGCAGCATGGCTTCGTAAGTTGCCGCGCTGCGGCAGCTCGACCACCGGGATGGGCGAGGGCGCGCGGCCGGAGATGGGTTCGATCATCGTGGTCGTGGCCACCGATGCGCCGCTGCTGCCGCACCAGCTCAAGCGGCTGGCAAAGCGGGTGTCGCTTGGCATCGGCCGGATGGGCGGGATCGGGGGCGACTCGTCGGGCGACATCTTCATCGCCTTCTCGACCGCCAACCCCGGCGCATCCGCCGACACCGCCGTGACGGTCCGGATGTGGCCCAACGAGAAGATCAACGGATTGTTCGAGGCGACGATTGACGCCACCGAGGAGGCGATCGTGAACGCGATGGTTGCAGCCGAGACCATGACCGGCGCCGACGGCTATCGGGTGCACGCGCTGCCGACCGGCCAGGTCGTGACGCTGCTCAAGCGGGCCGGGAGGATCAAGTGACTGCCCCGCGGCCGGTGGCGCTGGTGACGGGCGCCTCGGGAGGGATCGGTCTCGAGCTGGCGCGGCTCTGCGCCAAGGGCGGGCACGACCTCATCCTGGTGGCGCGAAGCCGGGAGAAGTTGGAGGAGGTCGCGAAGTACCTCTCCGGCATGTACCGCATCCGCGCGGAGGTGATCGTCGCGGACCTGGCCCGGCCCGAGGCGCCGGCGGAGGTCCTGGCGGGGGTGGAGCGGCGGGGCATGGTGATCGACGTCCTGGTCAACAACGCCGGGGTCGGGCTGTGGGGGCTGTTCGGGCGGCAGGAGACCGAGCAGGTGCTCGGCATGCTGCAGCTCAACATCACGTCGCTCACCCACCTGACGCGGCTGGTCCTTCCGGGCATGGTGCACCGACGCAAGGGACGTATCCTCAATGTGGGATCGGCCGCTGGATTCGCGCCGGGCCCACTGATGGCGGTGTATTACGGCACCAAGGCGTACGTGCTGCTCTTTTCCGAGGCGATCGCCAATGAACTCAAAGGCACAGGGGTGACGGTGACGGCCCTCTGCCCTGGCGTGGTGCCGACCGGCTTCAGAGAGGCGGCCGGACTGGGAGGAGGAGAGCCCCCGGCTGTGCCGGGGACGCTCTCCGCAGCGGATGTGGCGCGAATCGGCTATCGCGGCATGATGCGCGGCAAGCGGGTGGTGATTCCCGGCATCCCGGTGAAGCTGATGATCCAGGGTCTCCGGTTCGTGCCTCGATGGCTGGTGCTCCGGGTGGTGCGGAGATTCCAGGAGAAGCGTCAGTAGGCTCGATGGAGGGTGCTGCGCCTGCTTTGCCGGGAGGACGAGATCGGTCGGCGAAGGCGGCGAGCACAAGTTCATCATGCTGAATGAGTCCGCTGTTGCGCAGCCGCCCAGAGCCGACCGACTCGTCCGACCCCATGCGATAAGAGTCCAATCCCAATCGGGAGTCCCATGTCCCTGACCGACAGCCAGCGCCGCGTGGACCGGTGGATCAGCCAGTTCGAGGAAGGCTACTTCCACCCCCTCACCAACATGGCCCGCCTCTCGGAGGAGGTGGGCGAGCTGGCCCGCGAGATCAACCATCGCTTCGGCCAGAAGACCAAGAAGAAGGACGAGGCCGAGGGCGACCTCGCCATGGAAATGGCCGACATTCTCTTCGTGCTGATCTGCATGGCGAACCGGGAAGGCATCAACCTCGAGCAGGCGTTCGACCGGATGATGGACAAGGTGGAGCAGCGGGACACCAGCCGGTGGACCAAGAAGGGTGGATGACCACCCCGCCCGCTGGCGGATGCTGGCGCTGCTGGCGACGGCCGAGCTGCTCGGCATGTCTCTCTGGTTCGCCGGGACTGCCGCCGCCCCTGAACTGACGCTCCGCTGGAGCCTCTCCTCGTCGCAGGTCGGATGGCTCGCCACCAGCGTCCAGATCGGCTTCGTGGTCGGAACCGCGCTCTCCGCCCTGCTCAACCTCGCCGACATCATCCCTGCAAGGCTGCTCTTTGCAGTCTCCGCCACGGCGGGCGCGCTGGCCAACGGCTGGCTGGCCGGGGCGGATTCCCTCACCAGCGCACTCGTCTCACGCTTCCTCGCCGGCGCCTGCCTCGCGGGGGTCTATCCCCCGGCGATGAAGATGGCGGCCACCTGGTTTCGCGAGCGTCGCGGGTTGGCCGTCGGCACCGTGGTCGGGGCCCTCACCGTGGGCAAGGCGGG
>JAOUIC010000087.1 GCA_029884275.1 Gemmatimonadota bacterium
GCGCCGCGCGCTCGGCGAGGCGAACCGTCTCGGCATCACCACCATCACCGACGCCGATGTAGGCGACGCCACGCTCGAGGCCTATGCCGAGCTGAGCCGGCGGGGGGAACTGACGGCGCGGGTCACCGCGGCGCTGGCGAGCGAAGTGGAGGCGCCGGTCGAGCGGGAAGTCGAACGTCTCAAGGCGGTTCGTGAGCGCCACCAGCTGCTTCCCCGGCTCCAGGTGAACACGGTGAAGCTCTATGCCGATGGCGTCATCGAATCGAGGACCGCGGCGCTGCTCGCCCCCTACCTCGACCGACCCGGCGATGCCGGGCCGCTGGTGTACCAGCCGGACGATCTTGCGGCCAGGGTCGTGGCGCTCGACCGGGAGGGGTTCCAGGTCCACTTCCACGCCATCGGCGACCGGGCGATCCGGGTGTCGTTCGATGCCATCGCGGCGGCCGCGTCAGCCAACGGCGGGCGCGACCGCCGTCCGGTGCTGGCGCACCTCGAGCTGTTCGACCCCGCCGACATCCCTCGGTTCCGGCGGCTCGGCGCGATTGCGAGCTTTCAGCCGCTGTGGGCCCAGGCAGACGGATACATCACCGATCTGACGATTCCGGCGCTTGGTCCGGCGCGGTCGCGGTGGCTCTATCCGATCGCGTCAGTCATGAACAGCGGCGCCGTGGTCGCGGGGGGAAGCGACTGGTCGGTCTCCAGCCTCAACCCCTTCGACGCCATCGAGGTAGCCATCACCCGGCGAGCAGAGGACGCTGCGCCCGGCCCGGCGTGGATCCCGGAAGAGCGGACCGACCTCCCGGCGCTGCTGGCGGCCTACACCATCAACGCCGCCTACGCGACCTACCGCGAACGGGAAACAGGGAGCCTGACGGTGGGGAAACAGGCCGACCTGGTCGTCGTTGACCGGGATATTTTTTCCGTCGCGGCTCACGAGATCAGCGACAGCAGGGTGCTGCTGACGCTGCTGGATGGGGCCGAAGTGTGGCGCGATTCCAGTCTCGCGAGGCGGTAGGGAGGGCGGGGCATCTGAGATGAAGGGACGAAGGAGGAGGCCCTGCTGCTGCAGGGCCTCCTCCTTCGTTCTGGTGCAGGGCTAGAACGTCACGCTGATCGCGTCGGGCCCGTTGAGCTTGGTGTCGCAGAACGTGGCGCCAGGGGGGTCGGCGGCACAGTACGCGAGCGTCTCGCTTGCTCCCGGGGACTGATCGGCGGGCTGGATCGTCCATACCCCCGTCACCCGGCCGTTCGCGGCGGTGATGAGTGGCAGCGTGGCGACGTCGCCCACGGTGGTCTGGGTGACGACCGTCACCCCAGGCACGATCGATCCATCGGCCTTGAGTGTGACTTCGAGGGTGAAGGTGGTGACGTAGGTCCCGCCCGCGCCGGGCCCGCCAATCTGGCTGATGACGGCGATATCGTAAGGCGACGGCGGATCGTTGTTGTCGGTGGAGTCGCCGCCGCAGGCCACGATGGCGGCGAGCAGCAGGACGAAGCGGTTCCGGCGCATCTTTCCTCCCTGATTCATGTTACCGCGCTTCACGGAGCGGGTGCGACTCCCCGCTGGCGCGTTTCAGCCTTCCCTGGACCGGGTTCGCGGTCGACGCGAGCCAGGCCAGGGATTCGCCCGCCACCGCCATGCCGGCCGCAACCACCTCCATGGCCTCGGGTGGGACCCAGCAGACCAGATACGCCCGCTGCGGCTCCTCGAGCCAGCTCACCCAGGTGTCCCAGGGTGGCAGGTCGTGGGCGTCGAAATACCCACCGCTGGCTTCCCCGGCTCCCCCGCTGGAGCCGACGTGCCGCGGCAGGTGGATGAGCAGCTCCCCCCCGCCGAGGGGGTCAAGGGTACGGCGCCAACTGCGGCCGAGGGTCTTGAGGCGGGCCTCGGCCACGGCGCGCACCGTCTCGGGCCACGGCAGGGCGGGCGGGGGAACGAAGGCCATCGTCCGGAGCGCTGTCGCGAGTGGACCGAGCTTCACCGCACGGAGGCACCAGGAAATGGTCTCCGCGAGCCGTTCCTGGAACGGCTCGAACGAATCGGTGATGTCCGGTTCACTCCGCAGGACCACCGGGGTTGTCATCCAGCCACTCCGGACGGGCGGGTCGTCCCCTACTTCGCCGGTGGCGGCGGCGGATTGTCGCTGTTGTAGATGTCGCGGACGGCCTTCCAGGTGCCGCCTTCGCGCCGCCAGGCCACGATGTACTTGCCGTTGTCGTTGATGGTGCTGGCGGCATCGGGTCCGGGGATGCGCAGGCCGTAGATCCCGGTCTCGACCGCGAGGTCGCCGGAGATCGCGATGTCGCGCACGGTGAGCTTGAGCTCGGCCTTGATGGGCCAGAGGCTGGCCCAGAACTGGCGAATGGCGTCGGTGCCCTTGACCTCCGGACTGTTGGGCGGCATCAGGATGGCATCGGCGGTGTAGATGGCGGCGATCGCCGAGTCGTTCTGGCTGGCGAGGTAGCCATTCCAGGCGTCATCGATGGCGCGAATCGCCCGGTCGTCTGCCGCAGTGTCGACCGGCTTCGGTGCGGCGGTGCAGCCCGCGGCGAGAATGATCATCAGGCTGGAGGTAAATCGGCGCAGCATGGAGGGTCCTTTCAGGGGAAGATGACAAGAGGGCACCGGACTTCCGGTGCCCTCAATCTTCTCTCTCCGTGGGATTTTCGCCAGCGAGCGCCGGCTTCCGCCGGCCTACTTCCTGGCCGGCGCCTTGCCGGTTCGCTCCAGTTCGCGGAGCCACTTCACGGCCGCGGCCAGGGCGTTCTTCTTCCCCCCGTTGCTCACGTCGCCGAAGTAGGCCTTGAACCTGGGCCGCCATCCGCGCGGGGTGCGGCGGTGGCCGACGCGGACGACGAAGCCGAACGTCCGGGTGCTGGCCTGGTCGACCCGGCAGATGCCCGGGGGGAGTGCGGGATTCACGGGGCGCGCCCGGCGTGCCGGCAGCGTCACCCGAGTGGCTTTCTTCCGCGTCGCGGGCCTGCGCGCGGCGGTGCGGCTCTTTGATTTTGGCATTGTGTCCTCCTCGTCGCCGTGCCCTTTCGTACTGGCGTTTCCCAAGATAGACCGGCGTGGAGGGTGAGTGCTAGGGTCCGCCCGTCCAGGTCAGATTCGCGAAGCGGGGAATCAGGGCCGCTCGAGTCGGTTCCTAGACGTGAAACGCCGGGGCGAAGACGTTCCGCGCGAATTCCTCCAGCGTGGTTGGCGTCGTCGTGTCGCCGGTACGGGGCTGCCGCGGCCGCAGGCGCCCGCTGCCGAAGCCGTGGATCATCTCCAGGAAGCTGTCGGCCACCACCGCCGAGATGCCCATTCCGATCAGCCCCTGCCGGGCGTCCTCGGGGCTGAACTGGGTGTAGCCCAGGTCCGGCTTCTCGATGGCGGCGCCCAGGATGGCGCTCGCTTCCCGGTGGGAATAGTCGCGCGGCCCGTGCAGCTCGCGGACCCGCTGGCCGGACGGCGCCTTCCCCGAGAGCAGGGCGGCCGCGACGGCGGCCACATCGCGGCTGGCGATCATGGGGATCGGCAGGTCGGGATTCCACGCCCCACCATTGGCGCCGGTCTGATGGATGAGGCCGATGGACAGCAGGAAGTTCTCGAAGAAGTACCCCGGCCGGAGATGGACCGCGGCGAGCCCCGGCACCTGTCCGAGCCGTTGCTCGAGCCGGTGCAGGATCCCGATCGGGCCGTTCCCTTCCGCCTCATCGGCCCCGATGCTGCTGAGCGAGACGGCGAACCTCACCCGCGCGACCTGCAGCCCGACCCCGATGGCCTCCACGATCTGCGCTCCCCGAACCCGGGGATCAGGATGGGTGTAGTCGGGGGGGTGCATGACGAACACCGCGTCCGCGCCGCGGAAGGCGGCGGACGCAAACCGCGGTTCATCGAGCGAGCCGGCCATGGTCTCGGCCCCGTGGGTGGCCAGGTCGGCGAGACGTTCGGGGTTCCGCCCGATGGCGCGGACCGCGAGGCCTTGCGCGCGCAGCAGGGTGACGAGCGCGTGGCCGACATTGCCGGTTGCGCCGGTGACAGCGATCAGGGGCATGGCGGGCTCAGATGGCAGTAGGGTCGTTCTGCATGAAGCCGAAGATGTTTCCCTCGGTATCCTTGGCGTAGGCAAGCCAGCCGATTCCTACGACCGGGGTCTTCTCGACCACCACCCGGCCACCCAGCCGGGTGATCAACGCGGCGGTCTCGTCAGCCGACTGGACATCGATCACGCAGGAATATGCGTTGAGCGCGGCGCCTTCCACCGGTGGTGGCCCCTCGCGCGGCACCAGCCCGCCGTCGATGCCGAGGGTCTCGGAGCCGCCGGTGCGGATCAGCCAGTAGGTACGCGGGCCGACCCATTCGGTGAACTCCCAGCCGAACAGCGTCTGGTAGAACTTGATGGCGCGGGCGGGGTCGTCGGCATGGATCTCGAAGTGAACCGGGCGTGGCATCGGGCCGCTCCTGACGTGGGGAACCGGAGTGGTAAGGTGGCACCGCGCCGCCGGAAGCGCGAGGGTGCCTGGTCCGCCCCTCAGATGTGCATTGCCTCCACCGTCATCCCGCCCACCTGGACGCCGCGGGACGCCAGCAGATCGGGCAGCCCGGCCCGGCGCGCCGCCGCGGCGGTGATCGAAATGATGCCGAATTGTCCGGAATCCTGGGCCAGTTTCGACGCGATGTTCACTGGCGAGCCGGCGAGGTCGTGCTGGCCCCCGGCCAGATCGAAGATCAACACCCGCCCCGTGTCGATGCCGATGCGCAGACGGACGCGCTGGTCGGCGAGTGTTGCCCTGAGCTTGCGGCTGAAATCCACCGCGTGGCGGGCGTCGTCGAAGGAGTAGATGCTCACCACACTGCTGGTCTTGACCTCGGCTCCGGCAAGGTCCTCCACCAGGCTGGCGCCGATCCGCTTGATCGCCGCCGCCAGCGCCAAGTCATTCAGGGCGGCGACCTCGGGAACATCCGGATCCTCCCGCTCCCGCTCGACGACCACGATGGTCGCTTCCCGGTAGGCTGGCTTCGGGACGACCGAGCTTCGCCGGGTGCGGCCGAACTCGTGAAGCCCGCCGTAGAACTCGTCGGAGAAGGGCAGCGGATACCGGAAATCGGTGGCGAGGACGTTCTGGAGCCTCGGCCCCCCGACCACCCGCATGATCTCCCCGAACGAGTCGCGCAGATCGTCACGTGGCGCCAAGGTGAACCCTGCATCGGCGATCAGGCGTGCGATTTCTCCGGTGATGGCGATCTCCCCCGCCTCCACCCGGTCTTCCGCCACCCCTTCGACCCGGTCGGCGTCCGGCCCGTACACCCCCTGGCCGAGTTCGTAGAACACCCCCCGATGCACGCACAGCCCGATGCCGACCTCGCACTCGGCGGACACCTTGTCCACCAGCGCGAGGAGCAGGGAGAGCACATGCGCCGGGGGAACCCCCTCGGCATAGAACATCTGGGTGTTGTCCGCCGCCCAGACCCCTAGGGGAATGCCGCCGATGGCGCGGCCGTAGGCGTGCACCAGCTCCTTCGGCCGGCTCACCATGGCGAGGATCTCGATCAGCGAACGCTCCGCCGTCAGTCGGGTGAGCCCGGCGGTGTCGCTCGAGACCACCGTGCCCCGCAGGGTGTACGGGCCCAGCAGCTCCCGGGCGGCTTCTGGGGTCTGCGCGCCCCTGGTCCACGCGGCGATGACGTCGAGCGGCAGGGCGTGGCCGGCGTCGGCCGGCAGGTCGAAGAAGCCGGGCGGGAATCGGGTGGGAGAGAAGCGGGGCATGATGGAGTCAGGAGGTCAGCGAGTCGGGGAGACGGTGGCTCGGGGCGGAATCACGCCAGTGCCTGCAGGTACCTGGCTGCGGACCTCGCGAAGGCCATCGGGTCGGAGGGCTCGTCATGCTCGGCGAACCAGTGCGTGACGCCGGCGACGCCGGCGGCGTCGAGCAGCTCGCGCCAGGGCATGACGCCGCTGCCGAGATCGACCATGTTGCCACCGGCGTCCATGTCCTTGATGTGGACCAGCCTGAAGCGGCCGGCATGGCGCTCGAGGTACTGGAAGGCGTCGCGACCGCCCTTCCGGATCCAGAAGAGATCGAGCTCCATGGCCACGAGCGACGGGTCGGTCCGCTCGAGCAGGATGTCGTAGCCGCATCGTCCGCCGGGTGTCCCATCGAAGGCGGCGAACTCGAAATCGTGGTTGTGGTATCCCAGGGTCAGGCCCGCGGCCCTGAGCGTCCGTCCGGCGCGATTGAACGTCTCGGCGATCCCGGCATAGCCCTCGACGCTCCGGCGGCTGGCGGGGATCCACGGCACCACCAGGTACAGATGGCCGAGCGCCAGCGCATCGGCAATGATCGCGGCGATGCGGTCATCGGCAAGCGCCTCGACAGCCACATGGCCGGCGGACGCCGCGAGTCCCGCCCGATCCAGCATGCCGCGCACATCGGCTGCGGCATGGCCGTAGAGTCCCGCGAACTCCACTTCGGAGTATCCCATGGTGGCGAGCGCGTCGAGGGTCCCGGCAAGGTCGGCCCTGGCGAGGTCGCGGACGGTGTAGAGCTGGATGCCCCAGGGGCGGGGATCGCGGCTGGGGTGGGAGCGGGGGTCGGGGTAGGGGCGGAGTTGCAGTTCCGCCCCTACTGCGACGCTGGTGAGGCAAGATGCGACGAACTGACGGCGGTCGATCATGGGCATGCACGACCCCTACAATTCATGGCGCTTCATCAGGTCCACCGCGTGGTGGGCCGCGCGCGCGGTGAGGGCCATGTAGGTGATGGACGGGTTCTGGTTGGCCGACGAAGTCATGCAGGCGCCGTCGGTCAGGAACAGGTTCGGCGCGTCCCAGACCTGGTTCCAGCCGTTGAGCACCGAGGTCTTCGGGTCGCGGCCCATGCGGGCAGTCCCCATCTCATGGATGACGAGGCCCGGCGCGACGTCCTCGTTGGTCGGGCGGATGTTGGTCGCGCCGGCCGCTTCGAGCATCTCGGTGGCGCTCTGGATCATGTCCTTCCA
>JAOUIC010000088.1 GCA_029884275.1 Gemmatimonadota bacterium
TCAGGGCCTCGACCAGCGCACCATGGCCGGTGAAAACGTTGCTGTCCGGCAAGTTCAAGATTTCACCCAGCTGCTGATGGGCTGAGCAGAGTACCGGAAAGGTGAGAAGCGGGCGGCTCCTTCGGAGCCGCCCGCTTCGTTTTCGCCGATCGGTATGCACCGGACGGCGACCCTTGAACACTACCCCCGTTCGTCGCCGGGCACTCCCTCCGGAGCGCGCCCCTCCCGCCTGACCAGCCACCAGTGCCCCAGCCCGAGCCCCATCGTGGCCGCGAGAACCAGTGCCTCACCCGGCGCAATCCGGAGCACCAGCGCGAGAGAGAAGACCACGCCGAGGCCGGCAATCAGGCGTCCAGCCGGCAGGGTGAGCCGAGCCGGCTCAATCGTGGGTGACACATCGGCATCCCGCCGCCTGAGCACCGGCAACGCGAGGCAGACCGCGCCATAGGTCAAGAGCCGGGAGGCGGCGGAAAGCGAGAGGTTGGAGATGAACGAGCCGCTGCTGGCGAGCAGCCACACCAGCACGGCAAAGACGATCACCGAGCGATACGGCGTGTGGAACCGCGGGTGCGGGACGCCGAAGGCCGCCGGCAGGTCGCCCTGCTCGGCCATGGCGAAGGTGAGCCGGGGGACGTTGACCAACGAGCCAGCCAGATAGCCATAGGTCGAGATCACCGCCCCTGCCGCCAGGAGTGCCGCCCCTGTCGGCCCCGTGAGAATCCTCGCCGCCTCGGCCAGCGGCCGCTGGTGGCTACCGGCATCGGGCAGCACCCGGCTCACGATGAGCTGCACCGTGGTGTACAACACGGTGCAGGTCACCAGCGTCGTAAACAAGGCCACTGGCGCGTCACGCCGTGGGTCCTTCGCCTCGCCCAGCGGCAGGAGCGCGGCCTCGAACCCGCCGTAGGCGAACACCAGCAGCAGCACCGCCTCGAGCCAGGTCCACGTCCCGGCTGGCGGAACGCCCTGGGTAACAGGCTCGGCTCCTCCCGTCCCGAGGGCCAACAGTCCTACCAGCATGAACAGCCCGAGCGGCAGCAGCTTGGCGACGGTGAAGAAGCTGCTCACCCCGACGCCGGTCTTCACTCCCCGATAATTGGCTGCCGCGAGCGGGATCAGCACCAGCGCCAGCACCACCGGCGCCATCAGACGCGTGCCGGCCTCGGGCCAGAAGGCGCCGAGATAGATCACCAGCAGGTTGGCGTTGGTGGCAGCGGCCGTCAGTCGGACGAGATAGGTGAGCCATCCCATCTCGATCCCGGCGAGTCGCCCGAACGCCACACGCGCGTAGAGATAGGTCCCTCCGGCCGCGGTAAACCGGCTGGCCACTTCGGCGAAGCACGCCACGACCACGGCCATGCCGACGGCCGCGATCACCCAGGCCCACGGGCTCGCATCGCCCAGCCGCGCCGCCATGACCGAGGGCAGCCCGAAGACACTGCTCCCGATGACCGCGTTGAGGAGCAGCCCGATCAGGGCGGCGCGACCGATGGCGCGCGGCAGTGCGGTACCTGCGGACGTGGGGCCGGTCATGGACTCTCTTCCGTGGACGGCGAGAGGGTACGGCGGCAGACCCTGCTGCGCACGGCCCCCGCCTGTGGCAGCCCCGCCACACCGAGAGGTGACCGCCGGCACCGAGCCGGGGCGACTGACCGACTATCTTGAGCCTTCCGGCGGGCCCGGCTTGTGCGCTGGTGGTGTCCCGTACCGATCACATCTGATGGAGTGAAATCACATGAAGCACATATTCTCCCGCGGCCTCACTGCCCTCGCCCTCGCCGGTCTCGCCGCGTGCGGCGACAGCGGCGGCGCTCCCAATGGAAGCGGCCAGCTCACCCTGGTGCTCAAGGACGGCCCGGGAAGCGTCACCGCCGCGGTGGTGACCATCGACCAGATCTATCTCCAGGGCAGCGGCGGCAGGACGGTCCTGTCCAGCACTCCGGTCACGACGAACCTCGTCACTCTCGCCGCCGACGCCGCGACGCTGGTGGATGATTTCGTGCTCCCGGCCGGCACCTACTCGGAGCTCCGGTTCGTGATCTCCGGCGGCTACGTCGAGGTGGACGAAGGCAACAGCACTCCGAGCATCTACGCCTCGTCACCGAACTACGCCGGGCTCCCGCCGGGCGCGGTGGTCACCGGCGACCTGCAGATGCCGAGCCTCGGCACCAGCGGCCTCAAGGTGAAGCTGCCGGCCAATGAACTGACCGTGAACAGCGGCTCCTCGAAGATCCTGGTGGTGGACTTCGACGTCTCCCAGAGCTTCGGCCACGTTGCGGGCAATTCGAATAAGTGGGTGATGCACCCGGTAGTGCATGCCACCGACATCCAGCTCACCGGCAGCGCCAGCGTGACCCTGGCCCTCGACCCGACCGTCACCCTGCCGATCATCAACAACGTGCAGGTCACCCTCGCCGACTTCACGGCGACCTTCACCGGGCCCGACAACCTGCCCCGGAGCGCGGCGTTCGTGGATCCGGACAACAACGGCGTCTTCAGCGCCGACCTGCTATACGTCGCCCCGGGCAGCTACGCAGTGGACATCGTTCCGCCGGCCGGGATTACCGTCTTCACCACCACCCCGGCGGAGCCGGCCACTATTGCCGTGGCCGAGGATGGCACCGCCGCGGCGGCATTCACGGTCACTGCCGCGAGCCCGTAGCATTCGCACTACCGCTGTCCTGATCTCCCGCCACGGCCCGCCGGAAGCGCTGGTCGGGCGGGAGATCTCGCTTGCCGACCCCGGCGACGGCGAAGTCCATCTCCGGGTCGAGGCGGCGGGAGTCAACTTCGCCGACCTCGCGATGCGGATGGGCCTCTACGGCACCGTCCCGCCCCTGCCCTTCAGCCCAGGATTCGAGGTCGCCGGCGTGGTCGCCAGGCGCGGCACGAACGTGACGGAGTTTCACGAGGGTGACCGCGTCGTCGCGCTGATCCGGTATGGCGGGTACGCCCGCGACCTGATCATCCCGGCGAAGAACCTCTTCCGCTACCCCGAGTCGCTGACGCCGGCACAGGCGGCTGCGATCCCGGTGGTCTTCCTCACCGCCCACATCGCGCTCTTCACCACGGCCCACGCCACCGAAGGAGAGACCGCGCTCATCCTCGGCGCGGCAGGCGGAGTGGGCACCGCCGCGGTGCAGCTCGCGGTCGAGGCGGGGCTCCGGGTGGTCGGCACCGCCGGAACCGAGGCCAAGCGGGCGTTCGTCTGCCGCGAGCTCGGTGCCGCCGCCTGTTTCGATTCGCGCGGGGACTGGGAGCCGTCCGTCCTCGGCCACGTGGGGCACCGCGGAATTGACGTCGCCCTCGATCCCGTCGGCGGCGAGGCGACCAGTGCGTGCCTCCGGCTCCTCGCGCCGTTCGGGCGGCTGGTCTTCTACGGCCTGAGCCAGGCCATGCCCGGGCAGAGCCGCAGCTGGCCACGCGCGGCGTGGGCCTGGCTCCGGACGCCCCGGATCCACCCGCTCTCGCTGGTGGAGCGCAATACCGGCGTCCTCGGGATCCACCTGCTGCATCTTCAGCGGAAGGAGCAGCTGCTCCGCCCCGCCATGGAGTCAATTTATGCCAGGGCCGCAGCGGGCCGGCTCCGCCCGATCATCGACCGGACCTTTCCACTCACGCGGGATGGCGCGGTGGCCGCCCACCACCACCTCCATGGGCGGCGGGCCACAGGAAAAGTGGTCCTGACGGCCTGACAGCAGCATTGCGGCCCCGCCTGAAGCACGTAACTTGAGCAGTCACCTCCCGGAGTCCCCTCATGCGCGTGCTGGCCACCGTTGCCCTGCTGGGCGTGCTCTCCACGCCGCTCCAGGCGCAATCCCTCAGTGATCTGATCCAGGACCTGTTCATCTTCGGCGATTGCGGCGAACCGCTCTGCCTCTCGGTGGGCGCCGGGCACGGCGATCACTTCATCCCCTCGATCACCCAGGGAACCAACACCGTCATCGGGTTCCTGGAGACATCCATCGCACGGACCGTCGCCGCGACGCCGATCAGCGCCACGTCGAGCGGCACCACCTACACCCTGGTGGGCGGCCTCCCCGTCCCGTCGTCATCGTCGCCCGGGCCGATCTTCGGGGAGCGGGCCCAGACGCTCGGCAAGGGACGGTTCTTCCTCGGCGGGTACGTCACCGGGCTCGAGTTCACCACCCTCAACGGCAATCCGCTGGACAACGTCACGTTCAACTTCGGCCACCAGGACGTCGACCCGGACACCACCTACGGCGACCCCGATTTCGAGAACGACCATATCGCGGTGAACATGGCACTGGAGTTGAACACCACCAGCTTTTTCCTGAACGCGACCTGGGGCATGCTGGACTTCATCGACGTGGGTGTCGCAGTGCCATTCGTACGGACCACGATGCAGGGCACCGCGACCGCGCAGGTGATGCCGTTCGGCAACTCCACCATCCACAATTTCGGCGGCGATCCGGCCAATCCGATCATGCGCTCGACCACCGTCGTGGACGGCTCCGCCAGCGGGATCGGTGACGTGGTGGGACGCCTCAAGGTGAACCTGGGCCAGTCGAGGAAGCTGGGTGCCGCCCTCCTGGCCGAGGCCCGGTTCCCGACCGGCAACGAGGATGACCTGCTCGGCGCCGGGTTCACCAGCGTCCGGACCATGGCGGTGGGCTCGGCGCAGTTCGGCGATTTCTCCCCACACCTCAACCTCGGCTATCTCTTCCGCTCCTCCAACGAGGTGAACGACGCGGTGTGGACCGCCATCGGGTTCGACCACCGCATGACAGGCTGGGCCACCGTGGCGGCAGACCTGCTGGGCTCCTGGCAGGTCGGAGACACGAAGCAGGCGCTCCCCGGCGACCTGGTTTACACCACGCCGATCGACCGCCGGATCCAGAGCACCAGCGTGCCGAACCGCTCCGAGGATCTCCTGAACCTCAGCCTGGGCATGAAGTTCCGGGTGCGTGGCGGAGCGATCCTGGTGGTGAACGGCATCGCCCCGCTCAAGGAGTCCGGGATGCAGCCAGACTTCATCTGGACGGCTGGGTTGGAAGGCGCCTTCTGAGTCAGTTAAGTGGCGCCCCGGCGCGAATCCACGCGCGCACGATGTCCCGCACGGCGGCGGGGAGTGGACCTGCGGGCGGCATGCTCGAGGTGCAGGGTGAAGTGGCCAGCGATGGCAGGGAATCGAGCTTGATCATGAGCAGGCTGTTCGCCTCGGCCGCCGCTCCGCCGCCCGGCGCAACCTGGAGCACCCCCACCCCGAAGGCGCAGGAGGTGGCCACGTTGAACAGCTCCGTGGAATAGACCGTGGCCGCCGCGCCGTTGAGGTTCAGGTTACCCGCCACGCCGTGACATCCCAGGCAGCTGTTGGCCGCCCAGAGCGGGTGGACGTGCGTGGTGTACGAGTAGTAGGCACTCCCGTTGAACGTCACGCCGGTGGCCGCGGCGGCCGTGGCGATGAGCTGGTTGGAGTACAACCCGTTGGCCGGCACCCCTCCCGCCGCCCCGACCGTCCACGACCCCACGGTGGCCACCCCTGAAGCGCCGGTGATGGCCGAGGCGCCGGTCACCCCGCCGCCCCCGGAGAGCACCTGGAAGTCCACCTGCAGCCCAGCCACCAGGTTGCCGAACGTGTCCGCCACCTGCACCGCGGGTGCCACTGCCACGGCCGACCCGACCGCCGCGGTCTGGCCGTCTCCGGCGACAATGGTCATGACGCGGGCTGTCGGCGGGCCGGGGGCCACCGTGAGCGGCACCGAGATGCTCAGGGGGCTGTTGGACGCGACCGATGACGTGATCGGCACCGTGGCGGTGTAGCTGCCCGCCGTGAAGATGCCCGCGGTCACTGGTGTCAGTGTGAGGGTGGCGGGGGCGGTCGTTGTGTTGAGAGCGGCCTGGAGCCACCCTGACTGCCCGCCCGCGTAGGTGATGGCGCCGATGGTGAGCCCGGTGAGGCTGAGTCCGCCGCTGTTGGTGATGGCAACCGTCTCGGGCGACGGGCTGGTCTGGCCGGCCTGGGTGCCGAGCGGCACCGATGCGCGCGAGAGTTGGATCGCCGGAGCGGCTCCGACTCGTACGCGAGAGACTCCCGACACGCCGGCGGTGGTGGCGGTGACGCTGACGGTGCCGTCACTCACGCCCGTGACCTGCCCGCTGTCGTCCACCGTCGCGATGGCCGGGTCGGACGACGACCAGGCGACCTCCCGGCCCGGGCGCAGCGCGCCGGTCTGGTCCAGCGGGAACGCATCGAGATCGGTCGTGGTTCCGATGACCAGATCCATGCTGTCGGCGCTCATCCGCATGGAGGCGACGCTGGTGTCGGGAAAGTCCTCGAGCACTTCCCGGCATCCGGCCAGCAACAGACCGAGCGTGGCGAGGGTCCCCGCGAGCCGGCGTGTTCTCGTCATGGCAGCCTCAGCGAATGTCGGTGATCACCCAGTCGCCCCGGCGGGCGAGCGTGTAGGTGTTGTTGGCCGGCAGTTCGGTCTTCTTGCCGTCCACCGTGAACTCCCACGCACCGGTGACGACAGCGGTGGCATCCCCCCCGACCACCTGGACATCGTTGACGGCGAGCCGGACCTGCAGCGCCTTCAGATTCGGGAGCGACGCGCGAAGTCCTTTTTCCCGCTCGGTTGTCATCCCCGGATAGAGTCGGCGGACCGCGACCAGGTCCTTGGCCTCCAGCGCGGCGGCATAGGCCTGGATCACGCGCACGATCTGCCCCCGGAGTTCCTCCTCGGTCGGGCCGGGCGCGACGACGGTGACGCTCGCGCTGGCCTGATGTCCCGCCGCCGTGGCCGTGATGATGGTCGTCCCCGGGCCGCGGGCCGTCACCACACCCTCGGCATCCACCGTCGCCACCTGCGGGTTCCCGCTGTTCCAGCCGATGGTGTGCGCCACGGGTCGCCCGGTGGCGCCATTCACCGTGGCGGTGAGGGCGGCGCTTCCGCCGACATCGAGGCGCAATTGACCCGGCGTGATGGCGACGCCGAGCTGCTCGGCGGCG
>JAOUIC010000089.1 GCA_029884275.1 Gemmatimonadota bacterium
GCCCCGCCCGCGAGGGAGGCACGGAACAGGTAGCGCTGGGTCGGGTTGTCAGGCGATGCGGTGAAATACAGCCAGCCGCCGGCAGTGTCCACCGCCACGACCTGCTCCAGGTCGAACTCCCCCGGGGTCAGCAGGGTGACCTTCTGGCCGTCCCGCGAGACGGCATAGGCATGCCGCCACCCGCCCCGCTCGCTGATCCAGAGGAACCGGGTGCCGTTGTCGAGCCAGTCCCAGCTGTCCACCACGTCCACCCAGGCGCTGTCCCGCTCCTCCATGATGGGGCGAGTCGTGCCGCTCTTTGCGTCAGCCATGAGGACGGTGAGGGTATTCTGCAGCCGGTTCAGGTGCTGCAGCACGACCTCGTTCGAGCTCGCCGCCCACTCCATCCGGGCGAGGTAGATGTTCCGCGGATCGCCCGGCACCGCCAGCCAGCGGGTGCTGCCCCCGCCGGCGCCCACCACGCCGACCCGCACGGCGGAGTTGGTGGTGCCGGCCTTGGGGTACTGCACCGGGATGGTGTACGAGTAGAGGCTGTCGGTGTTGTTGATCATCAGGAAGTCGCGGACCCCGGTGGCGTCGAGCTGCCAGTAGGCGATGCGCTTGCCATCGGGGCTCCAGCGGAACCCGTCCCGCAGGAAGAACTCCTCTTCGTACACCCAGTCGAAGGTGCCGTTGATGGTGGTGCGGGATCCGTCCTTCGTGAGCGCGGTGATCTTCCCATCCTTCACCCGCTCGACGTAGATGTTGTTCTCCCTCACGTATGCCACACGGTCGCCCTGGGGGGAGAACTTGGCGAACATCAGCGTCTGCGGCTTCGCGTCGCGGCCGCCGAGCTGGCGCAAGGTGCCTGCCTCGAGGTCGAGCACCCAGTAGTCGCCGCGGGTGTTGAGTCGCCAGACCCGCGCGGTGTTGGTGAAGAGCAGAACCTTCCGCCCATCCTCCGAGAAGGCGAAGCTCTGCGGCCGGAGCGGCACCGTGTCGCCGGCGGGGATGAGGCGGGCGCCGGGCACCAGGACGGTCGCCTGACCGGTGGCGGGGTCCACCTTGACGAGGTCGCGGCCCGGCCCGTCGGGACTCCGCTGGTAGGAGTAGTAGGCGGTGCCATCGGGCGTCCAGCGGAACGGCGGCACGCGGGCGCCGTCAAAGAAGTCGCCCTTGAAGATCATGTCGAGCGTGACGGTGCTCGAATCGGCGAGCGCGGTCTCCTGGGCGGCGAGCGGGCCGGCGAGGGAGGCCAGCAGGGCGAGGATTTGGAAATGGCGGCTGCGGAGCATATGTGGATTCCTGGATGAAGGTCCTGGAGCGGCAGAAATGTAACCCGCTTCGCTCGCCGACCGGCCGGTGGTATCTTTGGGCGAATGTCGGCGCCGGATGTGGCCGGCCGGAGGAGGAACACACCCCATGCTGCTCCAGCAATCAGCGCCGGTCCTGGCCGGCTGGATCGGACCGACCATCGCCCTCTCGCTGGTGGTCATCGCCTCGGCATTCGGCTTGATCGCCCTCGCCATCGCGCGGGTGGCGAAGGGCATGCAGGAGGAAACCCGCAGGCTGCATACCGCCATCGAGTCGCTCAGGACCGAGTTCTCCCCGGCGCTGGGCGCCATCCACGCCCTGTCAGGCGAGACCAGCCGACTGGCCACGATCATCGGCAACGAGGCCGAGGAGCTGGTGAAGGCCAGCCAGTCGCTCCGGCACGGGCTGAGGGAACGGCTCCACAATCTCGAGGCGATCTATGAGGTGCTCGAGGAGGAGGTCGAGGAGACCGCTATCGATGTCGCGGTGACGCTGAGGACGTTCCGCAGCGGTCGCGGCTGGTTCGCCCGCATTCGCCGGCTGCTGCTCGGCCGGGGGCGGGGCGATTGACCCTGCGCCGTCTCGCGCTGGCGCTGGGCGCCGTCCTCGCCGTCGCCCTGCTCTTCCCCGACCCACTGCTGGCCTGGACGCCGGGCACCCACATCTACCTCGGTGAATCGGTCCTGGCGAATCTGCCTGCCCTGCCCACCGCGGTGGCCGACCTGCTCCGCGCGTTCCCCTTCGATTTCCTCTACGGCAACATCGCCGCCGACAGCTCCATCGCGAAGAAGTACGCCCCGGTCGGGCGCCACTGCCATCACTGGCACGTGGGCCAGGAGATCTTCGACCGCGCCCGGACCGACGCGCTCCGCGCCTTCGGGCTCGGTTACCTCAGCCATCTCGCGGCCGACGTGGTCGCGCACAACCACTTCGTCCCCCGCCAGCTGGCGATGACCAGCAGCACCAGCGGCTTCGGCCACTCCTACTGGGAGAGCCGGTTCGAGGTACCGCTGGGCGACCGCTTCGCGAAGACCGCCAAGGAAGTGATCCTGCTCGACCACGGCGCGGCGGACAGCCACCTCGACCAGCTCATCGCCCCGACGATCTTCAGCGTCCGGACCAACCGGCGGATCTTCCGCGGCATGGTGCACCTGACCGAATCCCAGGGCTGGCAGCGCGCTTTCGAGATCGCGGAACGGGGCAGCCGCTGGGACCTCCCGGTCGAGTCGGTCGAGTCCCATCTCACCCTGTCCTACGACTACGTCATGGGGATGCTGGCGGAACCCGACGCCGAGGCGCGGCGCTTCGACCCGGCCGGCGACGAGCCGCTCCGCACCGCCAAGCGGATGCGACGGGAGACCCTGCTGGCCGGCGGCTGGCGCGACCCGTCCCGGATCGAGGCCGTTGCCGAGGGACGATTTGGCCTCCCGGCGCGCACCGCCACTTTCGCGGCCAGCTCCACTCTGCGGAAGCCGTGGCGGGAGACGGTGTTCAACCGCCGCGACAATCCTCGCACCGACGCATGACGCTTCCGCCACGTGCCGTCATCGCCGCGCCGGGCTGGGCAGCGGCGGTCGCCGGGGCGCTGCTCTGCTCACCCGACCTCGCCGCGGCCCAGGTCGCCATCGAGACGGAACCGGCGGTCGTGACCCGCGGCCAGCTCGCCCGTATTCGCGTCGTCCCGACCGTGCCGGATCTGGTCACCCGCGTGGATGGGTCCATCGCCGGAGAGCCGCTTCACCTGTGGACCCCGAACGCGGTGACCTGGTCGGGGCTCGCGGCCGTCCCGATCGACGCGGCCGAGTCCGTTCCGGTCACGCTGGTGCTCCACCGGAGTGGCGGCGCCGACACGGTCGAGACTCATATCACGACGGTCGAGCCGGTGGTGGCGATGGAACGGCTCAGCGTGGCGCCGAAGATGGCGCAGCCCGACAGCGCGGCGCAGGCGCGCATCGCGCGGGAGATCGCGCGGGCGCGGGCAGTGAGCCGAGCCTCACACGGGACGCCCCGGTTGTGGCGCGAGCCACTGCTCCTGCCGAGGGAAAGCCGGATCACCAGCACCTTCGGTACCGGGCGAGAGTTCAACGGCAAGGTCCTGAGCCGGCACCTCGGCACCGACCTCGCCGGCGCGGTGGGAGATGCGGTCACGGCCCCCACCGACGGGCGGGTGGCGCTGGTGGCGGACTTCTACCTGGCGGGCAAGGTCGTCTACCTCGACCACGGCGAAGGATTGGTCACGGCCTACTTCCACCTCAGCCAGGCCAGGGTGTCGGAGGGCCAGCTGGTCCGGGCGGGTGAACCCATCGGCGAGGTGGGCCAGAGCGGGCGCGTCACCGGCCCGCACCTGCACTGGGTGATGCGCTACGGCAACGTGAGCGTGGACCCGATGTCGGCGGTGGCGCTGCTGGGGGAGTCCGTGGCGACCGCAGCTGACTCCCCCTGATCAGGAGCTGAGCTTCTCCTGCAGCACCGGCTGGATCTTCTTGGGGTCGGCCTTCCCTTGGCTCTTCTTCATCACCTGCCCCACGAAGAACCCGATCAGCTTGACCTCGCCACCCTTGTAGCGCTCGACCTCCTTCGGGTTGGCGGCCAGCACCTCGTCCACCCAGCCGCCCAGGGCGTCGAGGTCGCCCACCTGAAGCAGGCCGAGCCGTTCAGCCACCGCCCTGGATGACTCGGCGGAGTTCGCCAGCTCGGGGAAGATCCGCTTCGCCGCCTGGTTGCTCACCGTGCCATCCTTCACCAGCGCCACCAGCGACGCCAGTCGGTCCGGCGTAACCGAGAATGTCCCCGACTCGTTGTAACCCCGCATCGCGTCGTTGATCACCCAGTTCGAGGCAGCCTTCGGCTCGACCCCCTCCTCCACCACCGCCTCGAAATAGTCGGCGATCGGCCGCTCGGCCACCAGCACGCCAGCGTCGTACGGCGGCAGCCCGTGGATGGTCATGAACCGGTCACGCTTGGCGTCGGGCAGCTCGGGAAGCGCCGCGTGCTGCTCCTCGACCCAGAGCTGGGTCAGCGCCAGCGGGGGGAGGTCGGGATCGGGGAAGTAGCGATAGTCGTGGCTTTCTTCCTTGGACCGCATGGGGCGGACCTCTCCACTCGCGGCATTGAACAGCATGGTGACCTGCTCCACCCGGCCCCCCGCCTCCATCACCTCCACCTGGCGGTCGCGCTCGACCGTCAGCGCCCGCTCGACGTTGGCGAAACTGTTCATGTTCTTCACCTCGGTCTTGGTGCCGAGCCGGGTGTCACCGGCCTGGCGGACCGAGACGTTGGCGTCCACCCGGAGCGACCCCTCCTCCATGTTGCAGTCGCTGATTTCGCAGTAGAGCAACACCTGCTTGAGGGTGGTGAGATAGGCGCGGGCCTCCGCCGGGCTCCGCATGTCGGGCTCGCTCACGATCTCCACCAGCGGCGCGCCGGCGCGGTTGAGGTCCACCGCGGTCCGTCCGGGGAAGCGGTCGTGCAGCGACTTCCCCGCGTCCTCCTCGACGTGCAGCCGGGTGATGCCGACGGTGAGCCGGCCCCGTTCGGGCGACTCGATGACCAGGCTGCCTTTGGTCGCCAGCGGCCGGTCGAACTGCGAGATCTGGTACCCCTTGGGCAGGTCGGGATAGAAGTAGTTCTTCCGGGCGAACACGCTGGTGCGATGCACCGTGCAGCCCAGCGCCAGCGCCGCGCGGGTGGCGAGGCGGATGGCATGCTCGTTGGGCACCGGCAGCGCGCCTGGCAGGCCGAGGCAGACCGGGCAGACCAGGGTGTTGGGCGGGGCGCCGAACCGGTTGGCGCAGCCGCAGAACATCTTCGAGCGGGTGAGGAGCTGGACGTGCACCTCGAGGCCGATCACCGTCTCCCAGGTCATCAGCGGACCTCCGCGGTCGGATCGAGTTCACGCTCGAGCGTCGCCGCGACGCCGAACAGCCCGGGCTCGGAGAAGTGCGACCCCACCAGCTGGACCCCCACCGGCAGTCCTTCACTCCGGCCGCCCGGCAGGCTCAGCGCAGGCACCCCGGCGAGGTTCATCGAGCAGGTGAAGATGTCGGCCAGGTACATCGCCACCGGGTCGTCCACCTTCTCTCCGGCCTTGAAGGCCGGGGTCGGCGTTGTGGGTGTCAGCAGGTAGTGCACGCCCTGATCCTCGAAGACGCGCCGGAAATCCTCGGCCAGGAGGGCGCGGACCTGCTGCGCCTTCTGGTAGTAGGCGTCGTAGTAGCCGGAACTGAGCACGTAGGTGCCGGTGAGGATACGCCGCCGGACTTCGCCACCGAAGCCGGCCCCGCGGGTGGCGCGGTACAGCGCCGCCACGTCACCGGCGGCTCCGACCTTTCGCGGCCCGTAGCGCACCCCGTCGTAGCGGGCCAGGTTCGCGGCCGCCTCGGCCGGCGCCACGATGTAGTAGGTCGGCACCGCGAACCGCGCGTGCGGCAGCGAGACCTCGCGAATGGTCGCGCCGAGCCGTTTGAGTGCCGCCGCAGCGCGGTCCACGCCGGCCCGCACTCCCGGATCGAGTTCCGCCGGGAGGTACTCGCGCGGCATCCCGAAGACTACGCCCCGCAGATCATCGCGTGCCGGCTCCGCCGTCATCGGCGGCCGGTCCTCGCTGGTGGCATCGTTGGGATCATGGCCGCTGATCACCTCGAGCACCCGGGCGGCATCGTCCACCCGGCGGCCGAACACCCCGATCTGGTCCAGTGACGAGCCGAACGCCACCAGCCCGAAGCGGCTCACCCGGCCATAGGTCGGCTTGACCCCCACGATGCCGCAGAAGCTGGCCGGCTGCCTGACACTGCCGCCGGTCTCCGAACCGAGCGCCGCGGGGACGACCCCGGCCGCCACCAGCGCGGCCGACCCCCCCGACGAACCACCCGGTACCCGGGAGGGATCCATCGGATGGTGGACCCGCCCGTACGCCGAGTGCTCGGTGGAGGAGCCCATGGCGAATTCGTCGAGGTTGCTCTTGGCGGCGATGATGGCGCCGGCCTGCCGGAGGCGGGTGATGGCCGTGGCCTCGAACGGAGAGGTGTATCCCTCCAGGATCCGGGAGCCGCAGGTGGTCGGTTGGTCGGTGGTGACGATGTTGTCCTTGACGGCGACGGGAACCCCCGCGAGCGGCCGCCCCCCCCGCTGGCGCTCCGACATCGCGTCGAGTTTGGCGGCCTGCCGGTCGAGCAGCTCCGGTGACCAGTGCAGCACCGCGTTGAGCGACGCCGCATGCCCGATGCGGGACCCGACCTCACGGGCGACCGAAGCCGCCGACGTGCGGCCGGCGCCAACGGCCTCGGCGATGAACCGGACCTCGCTCATTCGGTTCCCTCCATCGCGCCGAGCCGCGGCACCACGAACAGCCCCTCGCGGAACTCGGGAGCCATTTCGGCGGGTGTCCGGGTCAGGGGGGTGGGCGCCACCACGTCCGCGCGGAGCGCCACATGGTCCGGGCCGGCGTGAAACGGCGGGGCCGCCTCCGAGGCGGGCACCTCACCCAGCTGGGCCACGAAATTCACGATCCGCCCCATCTGGGCCACCAGCTGGGGCAGCTCGTCCTCCTGAACGTCGAGGGCGGCCAGCCGCGCCGCGTGAAGCACTTCGTCCCGTCCGATGCTCATGCGCTCTCCCAGTCGCGTTCGAGTCCGGCGTACGCCACCAGCAGCTGCTTCAAACCAT
>JAOUIC010000090.1 GCA_029884275.1 Gemmatimonadota bacterium
CACCTCCCGCACGATGTCCTCCAGTCTACGGCTTCGCTCGGGTCCGCGTGTGTACGGAACGACGCAGAAGGTGCACTTGTAATCGCAGCCGCGCTGCACCGTCACGAACGCGGTGGCCGCGGCCTCGCGCACCGGCGGGACATCCTCATAATGCTCCCATGACCGGAACTCGGTGTCGGCCCCCCGTTCGCCGGCGCGGGCCTGGGCAACCAGGGCGGCGAGGTTCCGGTAGGCATCGGGCCCCGCCACGAGGTCCACCTTCGGCGCCCGTTCCAGCAGGCGGGGGCCGAGGCGCTGGGCCATGCACCCGACGACACCGAGCACACCACCGGGTTGCTTGTACCGCTGCAGCTCCCCGAGCCGCCCGATCACGCGCTGTTCGGCGTTGTCCCGCACCGCGCAGGTGTTGACCAGCATCACATCCGCGCCATCCGGGGTCTCGACCTGCACGTACCCATCCCGCGCAAGAGCGCCGAAGATCAGTTCGGTGTCCGCGACGTTCATCTGGCAGCCGTAGGTTTCGACGTACAGGGTCGGCATGATGAGGGAAAATGGGGGGCGGGCGCGCGGGCGACAAGGCGCCGAAGGGGGCTCAGCCGTCCTGGCCTCCCGCCGCGGGCGGCGTCAGCGCGCGCCGGGGCCGTACGGGCTGATCGACAGGCCGAGAATCAGCTGAAAGGTGCGCTCGCTGAAGCCCTCCGCCTCCTTGCGGGTGGTGTAGTCGAGTGCGGCATCCAGACCGGCGCGTTCCTGCGCGAAACGGACCCCGGTGCCGGCCGACAGGCCAAGTTCGTGGGGTCGCTCGCCGGTGTGCAGGAGGAAGGGCAGTTCGTTGTAGTGTGCCCCCAGACGGATGGGAAGCCGGCTCGGCTGGCGGCGGTTGGTCGCGAGTTCAATACCGGCGGATACGCCCAGCGTGCTCCGGGCACCGATCCCGCCCGCGGCCTTGACGTCCGCATCGGCGCTGCCCCAGGTCCGGTAGCTACCCTGGGCTGTCACAAGCAGTCGCCGCGACGCGCGCCACAGCAGCCCACCGGCGACGCTCCACGGCAGATCCACGTCGTAGGCCGGCGTCGAGTCCCGGTCCACGCTGGCCTTCGAGTCCATCCGCACCATGCCGGCGAGTTCAAGCCTCGGCGAAAGGTGATGGATGACGCCCGCGGACAGACCGAATCCTCCGTACGACAGCTCGGCGGACTGCCGGATGGCCAGATAGGCGGAGTCTTCGAAGACCCGCTTGGCCTCCATCCGGTGCGAACCGGTGATCCAGTAGACTGCGGCGCCGAGGCTGGTCCGCCCACTCGGACGGAATCCGAACGCCAGGCGCAGCTGATTCAGGCCGCCGAGCGAGGTCACGGTGTCCCGGACCGCGATCGGCACGCCGCGGTACACGACGGTATCCCGGGTGGCGAGCTCATAATCCCGGTCGGCATAGCTGCCGATGGACACCGCGACCGCCATGCGCGAACCCGGGATCGGTCCGCCGATGAACATCAGGGGAAAGCGGGTGTCCTGAAGCTTCACTTCCCCGGCCGGAGTGTCCCACCGGCGCCATCCCGGAGACGAAACGAGACCCACCGTCAGCGCCGGCAGCGCCGTGACGGAAGCGGGATTCGCGTCGCTCTCGCCGTCGAACAGCGCGAAGCTCCCACCCGTCCCGCGGGTGCGGGCCGAGAGCGGCTGTCCGGGGAGCCCCAGCCCGCGGACTCCGAACATGGAGGACTGTGCCGCCGACTCGGGCGGGAGGAAACCTCCGGTCAGGGCCAGCAGCAGCAGGGGGATCCGCATGCGGCGACTCACCTACAACCCCTCGAACGGGAAGTCCCGCGCGAAGGTGAGCCGCAGGCGAGGCGTGAACCCCGGGGTGCGGGTCGACCCGAACTCGGGCCTCGCGAAGCTGCTGGTCTCGGGGATCAGTTGTACCCAGAATGTGGAGGGCAGCGGCTGAGTCCCCTGCCAGAGCCGCATCATGCGTTGCACTTCGACATGCACCGTATCGGTCTGGCCGGCGACGACTGGAGCGAAGGTGGTGAACGACTGATCGGGGGTGGCGGGGCTCTTGCTGCCGAAATCGGCCAGTACAGGGGCGACCGCCACAAAGGCCGTGTCACCGGCGAGGCCCGGCACCGGGTTCACCGGGAGAAGCTCGAGCGTGGCCCGGAGAATCTGGGCGGAATCCCTGAGCGAGGTGGGCCAGGGGAACCGGATCAGTGACCGGGCGCTCGGCGCCCCGCCGATGGTCAGCACCGTCGGGTCGAGCACCGGCAGCGACTGCGAGACATAGCTCCCGTACCGCACGATCCGCGGCACCGTGCGCACAAGCGTCGTGCTGTCACTGGTTGCGACCGTGACATAGCTGATGAAGGAGGGGGCGTCCGTGCCGGCCGACTGGCTGCTGATCCGGACCCCGGTCCCCTGCGCGGCCCTGATCTGCACCCCGAACGCCAGCACGCCGCTGTCCCCCGGGGGAATCGAGACCTTCGCGAGGTCCGGTCCGATGTAGAAGCGCTGGAACCGGTCGGTGACCAGGGTGTCGTCGACCAGGATGCTGTCGATGATGCTGGCGGGCGTGAAGGCGGTCTCCGCGTCGGCGAAGGTGAAGGTGGAGTCGACGGTGGGGGGAAGCCGGTAGAGGTACAGCACCAGGCCTTTGACCGCGGTGTCGCGATACGCGAGCGTGATCGCCAGCGAGACCGAGTCCAGCACGTAGGCGTAGACGGTGTCGTTGATCGTGATCGAATCGGGCCGGGCGACGAACCGCACCACCGCCCGGTCTTCGCTCACCGGGAACTGCCAGGACACCCTGAGTGACCTGCCTTGCCCCGCGCTGAGGTAGCCCTCGTAGCTGCTGTCGGCGTCGACCACCGGGGAGAGGACGGTGTCGACGATCTCGAACGACCCGGGGCAGAGATCGGGGCACTCGACGGGCGCGGCCAGTTTCTCCTGGCAGGCCAGGGTCAGCGCGGCGATGGCGGTAAGTCGAAACGAACGATTCAAGCTCGGTTCCCCGGCGGGCCCGCGAAGGGCCCGGCAATGGTCTCAGTCGTGTGCACGTCTGCTCGGCTTGAAGGCGTCGGGCAGAAGGTCCCTCAGCTGCCAGCTCCGCCGGGCGGTGCGGCTCGCACTCTCCACCAGCAGCTCCTCGCCGAACTCCGCCAGCACCTGGCGGCAGCCCCCGCAGGGGGACACCGGCGGATCGCAGTCGGCGACCACCACGAGACGGCGGAATCGCCTCGCGCCGGCGGCGATCGCGGCGCTCACCGCGGCCCGCTCGGCGCAGACGGTCAGCCCGTAGGAGGCGTTCTCGACGTTGCAGCCGGCGTACCACCGGCCATCGTCCGATTCGAGGGCCGCGCCCACCGCAAAGCCGGAATAGGGGCACCAGGCATGCTCCCGCGCCTTCCAGGCCGCGTCCAGCAGCGGATCAGCCAAGCCAGATCTCCTCGAGAAACGACGTGCCGGCAGCGAGCGGCGGCACGCCGAAAAAGGCTGCCAGCGTCTGTCCCACGTCGGCGAACGTGCGCCGGACCCCCAGCGCCGCGCCCCGGACCCGGGGTCCGGACACCAGGAGGGGGACACACTCCCTGGAATGATCGGAGGAGGGTGTGGTCGGATCGTTGCCGTGGTCGGCGGTAATAATAACCAGGTCCTGCTCGCGCACCGCGCCAAGCATGGACGGCAGGGCGGCATCCAGGGCCACTAGCCCGGCGTGGAAGCCAGCCACGTCGTTGCGGTGACCCCAGCTCTGGTCGAACTCGTGCACGTTCACGAAGAGCAGGCCCCGAGGCATCGCCGAGAGCGCGCCGGTGATGGCCCGATAGACTGCCGCGTTGGTCTCGGGATGCAGACTCTTGATCGCCCGGCCGGCAAAGAGATCGTCCACCTTGCCGATGCCGAATCGGGGGATATGCGCCGCGGCCAGGCGATCGAGCAGCGTCTCGCCGGGGGGCGGCACGCTGAAATCGCGGCGGCGTGACGTCCGCTGCCAGTTCCCCGGCCCTCCGGCGAACGGCCGCGCGATGACCCGCGACACCCCGCCCGGTCCGCTGAGAAGCTCACGGGCAGCTCGGCACGCACGGTACAGTTCCTCGACCTGAACGACCGCTTCGTGCGCGGCGACCTGGCAGACGCTGTCGGCGGAGGTATAGAGGATCCACTTCCCCGTCGCCCGATGTTCCTCGCCGAACTCGGCGATGATCTCGGTCCCGGAGGCGGGCCGGTTGGCCAGCACGCCCCGCCCCGTGGCGGCAACGAATGCCTCGACAAACTCCGGTGGGAATCCGGCGGGGTAGGTCCGGAACGGCCGTTCGAGGAGGAGACCGCAGAGCTCCCAGTGCCCGGAAGTGCTGTCCTTTCCGGCACTCGCCGGCTGCGCCGTGCCCCAGGCGGCGGCGGGGGACTCCACCGGCAGGACACCGGCGAGCGGCGCGCAGCGGCCCAGCCCGAGGCGCTCGAGGTTGGGGAGAGCGAGTCCGCCGACCGACCGGCTCACGTTGCCGAGCGTGTCACTCCCGGCGTCGCCGTAGGCGGCCGTGTCGGGGGCCGGGCCGATCCCGACCCCGTCGAGGACGATCAGCGAGGCGCGACGCAGACTACCGCTTCTCCATGCCGACGAAGCGGAAGCGGAGGGCGGTGAGCGCCTCCGCGAGGAGCCGCGCCTCATCCGCGTCGAGGTGTCCGCGGGTCTTCTCCTCCAGCATGCCGAGGGTGTCGATCAGGGCGCGGCCCAGGTCACGGGGCGAGCTCCCCGCCGGAGCACCCGGCGGCAGCTGGCCCGCCACCACCTGCTCCGCCTGCTGGGCGAGGCCGATCACCAGAGAAGCGAAATGCGGGTTCATGACTGGTAGCTTCGAGGCAACCGCTGCCCAAGGGCGGTGAGCAGCTCGTACGAGATGGTCCCGGCCCGCCGCGCCTGGTCATCGAGGGAAACAGCCCCTCCGAAAATGACGGCCACGTCATCCATGGCGGTGCCCTCCGGTGCCTCGACCATCAGGAAGTCCATTGTGACGCGTCCGAGGATGGGAACGACCCTTCCACCGAGCTCCACGGCTCCGCGGTTGGCGAGCGACCGCGGTACTCCGTCGGCGTATCCGATGCCGAGGGTGGCCACGAGGGTATCGCGCCCAGCGGTCCAGGTGGCACCGTAGCTGACCGTTTCCCCCTCCCCGACCTTGCGGAGCGCGACGACCCGGGCCCGGAGCATGACCACCGGCTCCGGCTGGCGGCCGCCCGCCTCCCCACCGTACAGGAAGATACCGGGCCGAACGAGGTCTCCGCGAACCGCCGGATGCCGGAGCGCGGCCGCACTGTTCGCGGCATGAAGCATGGCCGGTCGCACCGGGAGCGCGTCGTGCAGCTCCCGCAGCCGGCTCCACTGCAGCTCCACCGATGCCGGTCGATCCTCGACCGAGTGGAAATGTGTCAGGAGGCCCTCGAAGCCGGGAGCGCCGGTCAGCAGCCGGCTCCACGACAGGTCGGCATTCCAGCGGAATCCGCACCGTGACATCCCGGTGTCGACCTCAACGTGGAATGGTCGCGAACCCTGGCCCAGCCAGGCGCGGAGCCCTTCGTCGTCGCCGATGACCGGGCGAAGCTCGTGGCGCAGGTAGAGGTCGGCGGTCGAGGGCCGGAATGGGGTGAACACGAGAATCGGCCGGGTGATGCCCGCTTGCCGGAGTTCGACCCCTTCTTCCGGAGTGACCACTCCAACGCCCCAGGGATCGACCTGCTCCAGCGCCCTGGCAACGGGTACGGCGCCGAGACCGTACGCATTGGCTTTGACCATGGGGAGGAGCCGCACACCCGAAATCGACGCGATTGTTCGGGCGTTTGCGATGATGGCGCCGAGTCGGATGTCGGCCCAGGCGCGGGAGGGAGGAGCCGGATTTGACGTCATCGTCAGGCGGCGCGTATGATACGGGCCGAGGAGGATAAATGCAAGACAGATCAGCGCTTGGACGCGCGGTTGCGATGGTCCGCGACCTCCGCGCCCGCTGCCCCTGGGATCGGATCCAGACCAGAGAGACCATCCGCCCGTATCTGGTCGAGGAGGTCTTCGAGCTGGACCACGCCATCAGCGAGGGCGATTCCGCGGCCATCCGGGAGGAAGTTGCCGACCTGCTGCTGCACCTCGCCTGGCAGCTGGTGCTCGCGGAGGAGCACGGCGAGTTCAGCGCCAACGACGTCGCCGGGGACCTCGAGCGGAAGATGCGCGGCCGCCATCCGCATCTCTTCAACCTGGGTGAACGGGAACGGTGGGACGCGCTCAAGCGGAGGGAGTCGCGCGGCAGCGCCCGTGGCGTGCTCGACGGATTACCGCCGGCTCTCCCCGCCCTGGTGATGGCCTATCGGCTGCAGGAACGGGCCGCAACCGTCGGGTTCGACTGGCCCGACACCGACGGCCCGCTGGCAAAGGTGCGTGAGGAGATCGACGAGGTGGCCGTGGTGCTGCGGTCGGCGACGCCGGACCTGGAACCCGCGGCGGCGCCCGCGGACAGCGGCGAACCGGTTCATGCCCCAGCCACCCGGGCCGTCACAGAGGAAATTGGAGACCTGCTGTTCGCCGTGGTCAATCTGGCCCGGAAGGCCCGGGTCCAGCCGGCGACGGCGCTCGACCTGGCCAATCGCAAGTTCCGGCGGCGCTTCGAAGCGATCGAGCGGACGGCGGCGGAACGCGGGATCGAGGTTTCGAGCGCCGGGCTCGAGGTTCTGGACGAGCTGTGGGACGAGGTGAAGCGGGGTGAGTAGGCAGCTGGGCAACTGGGCGGCTGGTAGGTTGGAAGGTTGGGCGGACAGCGGGCGCGGGTAGGGGTCCGAGCGGCGCGCCAAACGTCCGTCATCAGCCCGAGCACGGCTATCGGCGCGGAGTATGATCTTCGGTTGAGCGGCAATCCCCCGCGCGCCGCCTTAGGACC
>JAOUIC010000091.1 GCA_029884275.1 Gemmatimonadota bacterium
AATTTTGGCGCCGTCTGGAGACCAGGCCGCACGTTGGTCAAGAGGTCCGTCCGTCAGCCTGGTCTGAGCGCTCCCATCCGTATTCATGAGGTAGATCGCCAGGTAGCCGTCCCGGGCCGACGTGAAGGCGAGCTTGCTCCCGTCGGGTGACCACGCCGGCTCCCCCCAGACGTTGGCCGCGCTGTCCGTCAGCGCCTTCGGAGCGCTCCCATCCGCGTTCATGACGTAGATCGCCAGGTAGCCGTCGCGGGACGACGTGAAGGCGAGCTGGCGGCCGTCGGGTGACCACGCCGGCTCGACGTCGACATCCTGATTATCCGTCAGCCGGGTCGGCGCGCTCCCGTCCGCCTTCATGACATAGATCTCGTAGTACAAGTAGTTCCCAGGTTGGTCGCGGTCGGAGAAGAAGGCCAGCTTGCGGCCGTCTGGAGACCAGGCCGGGCCCATGTCCGTGCCGGGGCTGTTCGTCAGCCTCGTCTGGTCGCTCCCATCCGCCTTCATGAGATAGATCTCGTCGTTGCCGTCGCGGGTCGACGTGAAGGCGATCCGGCGGCCATCGGGTGACCACGCCGGCTCAATGTCGACAGCGGGGTTGTTCGTCAGGCGGGTCTGCGCGCTCCCGTCCGCCTCCATGACATAAATCTCCCAGTTTCCGTCGCGGCCGGACTGGAACGCCAGCCGTGGCGGCTGCCGTGCGGGGCCGGTTTTGTCCCCGTCACACGCCAGGCCGGCCAGCAGCGCAAGGGCGCTCGCCCCCGCTACGAGGGCGAGACCACGACGGTGGCGTGATTCGAAGATTCTCATGTGACCCTCCCCCACGGCGGGTTGGTGCGGGCAAGCTCAGGCAGTTGGCCTCCATCACCGACCGCAATGGAGGTGAAGCTCGGACTGCCGGCCAGCGCACCGGCCGCGGGACTCACACTGGTGATCTTGGGGAGAGCGGGTGCAGTCGGGTCGCTGCAGCCTGCGGGGAGCAGGCCGAGGAGCAGGGCACCGAGGAGGGGTTGTGCCCGGGAGAGGAGCCGTCTCGTGCGTCGCATGCGTCCCGTCCCGCCTCCCCTGCCCGGAGACCCTCCGTTCATCTGTCAGGCAGGGGAAACCAATATGGGGATCGGTGCCGCGATGGCGCCAGCGTTACGGCAGGGCGTTCTGCGACTTGCGAGATCGGGATTGATGCAGGTGTTGACCCGGCGGTTCCGCCGACGGAGCGTTTCACTCGACCGCCTCAGGCAGAACGAGGCCACCTCGCGATGCTGGACTGGAGACCCGCCCTGAGACTACGTTCGGATCGTCCCAGCCGTGAGAACCTGACCGTTCAACCTGGAGCCTGCCCGTGGTGAGGGAGCTGCTCTTCAGTGGGCTGCTGCTGGCGATGTCGGTGCTGATTCACGCCACGGTCCTGACCCAGCTGTTCCGTCGGAGTTCGCGCTGGCCGGCGCTGGCCAGTATCGGGTTCTTCTCCTCCACCTGGCAGATGATCAAGATCGCCTGGTGGATCATCCTGGCTCACCTGGCCGAAGTCGTGGTGTGGGGATGCTTCTATGGCTGGAAGGGTATCTTCCCTGACTATACCACTGCCGCCTACTTCAGCATCGTCACCTACACCACCGTCGGGTACGGTGATGTGCTCGTCGGGGAGGAATGGCGGCTGCTCGCGGGCGTGGAGGCCCTGACCGGCCTCCTCATGTGCGGCTGGTCCGCCGGATTCTTCTTCTCGATGGTGAACCAGCGGGCCGTGGGCCAGACCGGGGAACCTCGGCGTCAGGGATAGCGCCGGGCGGCATGGCCAGGGGAGCTTCGCGCGGCCGGCCTCACCCCCCCAGCGCCATGGTGATCACCACCAGCACCACCCCCAGCACCACCATCACGCCACCGAGCAGCCAGGCGCGCAGGCCGCTCGCGCGTGCAAGGCCGGCGCCGCACACGAACAGCATCGCCACCGCGACCCCGTTCGAGACGCGGAGCGCCACTCCGGCATCCTGGATCAGCATGAACGGAATCGCCACGGGAAAGGTCGCCAGGAAGACCAGCAGCCCCGCCATGCATGCCTCGCGCAGGTCCGCCGTGTGGAGCAGGGCAATCTGCTGCACCGGCGGCAGGGCGCGGAGTCGCCTGACGAGGTTGGTCACCCCCGCATCGTCCATGACTTCCTCGAGACCCTCCGGCAGCGCCCGGCGCACCCAGTGCCCCGCCCGGGACTCGTCAGCCGTTCGCTGTACCGCCTGCACCAGGGTCCGCCGCCGGGCGCGGGCCACCACCGCGGTGATGGCGTACATCACCGTATCCACCAGCCCCCAGGCCAGGTTGCAGCCCAGCGCGCCGACCAGCATCTCGTGGACATCCGACTGGCCGCTGGTCGCGACGCTGAGCGACCCGGTGAAGGTCAGCGCCATGATCAGTCCGAAGATGATCTCCGACGACCGGTCCACCGGATCGAGGAGGCCCTTGTTGCGTTCCAGCAGATTGTTGACGGCAACCTCGGGGTCGCTGGCCATCGGCTGTCATTCCTTTCCGGCGGAGAGAGACCCTCCCGCTCACCCGACCGGGATGAGGTAGATGGTCGTGGCGAGGATGAGGTACAGCGTGAGCAGCTGGACCCCCTTGAACCAGGTCGCGCGGCCGTCGCCGGCGGTCACGGCGATGACAAGCGCGCCGAGGAAGAGCGCGAGGATCTCGAGCCGCGAGAACGCCAGCGCCATGGGAGCCGGCCCATAGAACAGGCTCACCAGGGCCAGAAAGGGTGTCACGAACAGCGCGATCTGGATCGAGCTTCCCATCGCGATGCCCACGGCGAGGTCCGGCTTGTTGGCACGGCCCATGGTGATCGCCGACCCCGTCTCCGCGGCCCCGCCGATCAGCGCCAGCAGCACCATGCCGAGGAAGAGCGGGGACATGCCGAGGGCGTGGCCGGTCGCTTCCGCGGCACCCACCAGGATCTCGCTCATCCACGCCGCGCCGACCGATGCCGCCACCAGCCAGACTCCCGCCTTCACCAGACTCGACTCATGTGCCTCGTGCTCCTCGGCACTCGCGCTCGCGGCGAAGAAATCGGGATGGGTCCGGAGCATGAACAGGAGGTAGCACACGTAGGTCCCCAGCAGGATGGACGCAGTCACCACGTCGACCGATCGACCGATCCCCGACAGGTCTTCCCCAATGAAGCGGTGGAAGGCCGCCGGAATCGCCATTGTGATCGAGGCGAGCACCAGCATGCTGGCGTAGGTCCTGGCCCCCGACGGGTTGTATTCCTGCACATGGTTCCGGAGACCGCCGAGCAGGAAGGCCATCCCCTGTCCGAAGAGTATGTTGCCGAGGATCGCGCCGATCAGCGAGGCGCGGACCATGTCCACCAGGCCGGCCTTGAGCGCCACCAGCGCGATGATCATTTCGGGAAGGTTGCCGAAGGTCGCGTTGAGCAGGCCGCCGGCGGCGGGGCCGAGACGCTCCGCGATCTGCTCGGTGCTCTTCACGATCAGAGCGGCAAGCGGTATGATGGCCATTCCCGCGGCGAAGAAGACCATCGCGGCCGGGCTCTCGGCGCGATCCAGCACGACGGCAACGGGCAGAAACACCAGGAGCCAGTTCATACTGGGGCGGAGACGCATGGGCGATCCCCCGCTTGACGGCGTATGTGGGTGGCAGGTGGAAGAGGACGGCCTCGCCAAGATACCTGCTGCCCGAGAAGGCCGCCAGCAAACCGGGCCGGGCTCTGGCGTCCGCTGTCGACACCTTCCATTTTCACTTCGTGAGCGAATTCCCCAGCCATCACGCCACCCGAGTGGGTCGCCAGCCGGTTTCCGACGCTGGATCCACGGCGTGACCCGCCCCGCCCACCACCACCCCGCCGGCGGTTTCCGGAATCCGTGGCCCAACACCGAGCCACCGGGATTCGGCTCGCTGCTCAAGTGGTGGCTCGAACGCCGCACTTCCCGCCGCCCGGCGCGGGATCCGCGGCGCGAGATCGTGCCGCCCCGGGTGCCACAGTTCCGGCTCGCGCCGCCCGACGGACTCGCCATCACCTGGCTGGGCCACTCCACCCTGCTGGTCGAAAGCGGCGCGGCAACCGTGCTCACCGATCCGGTGTTCGGCGATTACGCCTCGCCGATCGCGCTCAACCCGCTCCGCCGCTGGACTCGCATCCCAGTCGCTCTCGAGGAGTTGCCACGCCTCGACATGGTGCTGATCTCGCACAGCCACTACGACCACCTCGACGCTGGCACAGTACGCCGCCTCGCGGCGCTGCAGCCACGCGCGGTCTGGGTCTGCCCACTGGGACTGGGCCCGCTGCTCAGGGAATTCGGGGCCAGGACCGTCGAGGAAATCGACTGGTGGGTTCGGCTGGGGGCTGGCCGCGTCTGGGTGACGGCCACACCGGCTCAGCATTTCTCGGCCCGCGGTCCCCGCGACCGCAATCAGTCCCTCTGGTGCGGCTACTCCATCGAGCTCGGCGCGCGCAAGGTCTACTTCGCTGGCGACACCGGCTACCATCCCGACTTCCGGCTCATTGGCGAGAAGCTCGGGCCCTTCGACGCGATGCTGCTTCCCATCGGCGCCTACGAGCCGCGCTGGTTCATGCGGACCATGCACATGAACCCCGAAGAGGCGGTCCGCGCGGCCATCGCACTCCACGAAGGCGCCGCCGACGCGGCGGACGAGGACCTCGCCCCGCCGCCGTTCCCCGCCGTCGTCCCCATCCACTGGGGCACCTTCAAGCTCACCGACGAACCGATGGATGAGCCGCCGCGGAGAGCCGCAGAGGCCTGGAGACTGGCCGGTCTGCCCGAAGACCGCTTCTGGCTCCTCGCCCCCGGTGAGAGCCGCACCGACAGCAACGGCCTCGCGCCGGAACCCTCCCCAGCCAGCTAGCACGTCAGGTCGCCCACCCCAAACCGGCCAAACCCCGAGCGGGGTTGACACAGGGCCAGAATGATCGTATTATCCGGATACCTAGATGGATATGACTGGGGGGGTGAATGAGCGAATTGGTCGTCGCACGGCTGCAGTCGCTGGCCGATACCACCCGGAACCGGATCCTCCTGGTGCTCGAAGACCAGGAACTCACGGTTGGGGAGCTGTGCGACGTGCTGCGCCTGCCCCAGTCCACCACCAGCCGGCACCTCAAGATCCTGTCGGACGAGGGCTGGATCGCATCACGGAGCGAGGGCGCGAGTCGCTACTACCGGATGCCGGTCGGCGACCTCGATCCCGGGGCGCGGCGTCTCTGGCAGGCCGTCCGGGACGAGGCTGGCAGTTCCCCCGACGCGGTGCGCGACGCCGAGCGGCTCCGGTCGGTTCTGGCCGACCGCCGGTCCAAGGCCGAGGCCTTCTTCGCCACCGCGGCCGGCCAGTGGGATCGGCTGCGGCTGGAGCTGTTCGGCGCACGGAGCGAGCTCCTCCCAATGCTGGGATTGCTGGATCCCGCGTGGACGGTGGCTGACCTGGGCTGTGGAACCGGTCACCTCGCGCACCTGGTGGCGCCGTTCGTGAACCGGGTGATCGCGGTGGACGCCTCAGCTGCGATGCTGAGGGCGGCGAGGACCCGGCTGGGTCACCTGGCCAACGTCGAGCTCCGCCGGGGCGAACTGGAGGACCTGCCCATCGAGGCGGCGAGCGTGGATGTCGCCATCCTCGCGCTGGTCCTGCCGTACATGGCGGAACCAGGCCAGGCGGTCGCAGCGGCGGCGAAGACACTCAGGGCGGGCGGCAGGCTGCTCGTCACCGACCTGATGCCGCACGAGCGGTCGGAGTACCGCCAGACGCTGGGACACCTGTGGCAGGGATTCAGCGAGGCGCAGGTCAGCGAGTGGATGACGGCCGCCGGACTCAGCGGTCTCCGGTACCACCGGCTTCCGCTCGGCACCGATACGAAGGGCACGGCGCTGTTCACCGCGTCGGGGACGGTAGGACGGTAGGACGAGTGGCAAGTAGGGGCGGGCCTCCGTGCCCGCCCCGCGAGTGGGCAACGACGACAACAATCGAGGATGATCACGATGGCAACCAGCGCGACACTGCTGCACCCGTTCCAGGCCACCCGCGACGCGGGGCGTGAGCCGTTCAAGGTGAAGGACCTCTCGCTCGCGGAATTCGGGCGCAACGAGATCCGGCTGGCCGAATATGAGATGCCCGGCCTGATGGCCATCCGGCAGGAGTACGCCGGCCAGCAGCCGCTCGCCGGCGCGAAGATCATGGGCTCGCTCCACATGACGGTGCAGACCGCCGTGCTGATCGAGACCCTGGCCGAGCTCGGCGCCGACGTCCGGTGGGTGAGCTGCAACATCTTCTCCACCCAGGATCACGCCGCGGCGGCGGTGGCGGTGGGCAAGGATGGCACGCCCGAGAATCCACAGGGAATCCCGGTCTACGCCTGGAAGGGCGAGACGCTGCCGGAGTACTGGTGGTGCACCGAACAGGCGCTGGTGTGGCCGGACGGCTCGGGACCCAACCTGCTGCTGGACGACGGCGGCGACGCGACCCTGCTGGTGCACAGGGGCGCCGAGTTCGAGGCAGCGGGCAAGATTCCGGCGTTCAACGCCGCGAGCGATCCCGAGGAGTGGGGGGTCATCCTCGACCTGCTCCGGAAGACGATGAAGGAAGACCCGAAGCGCTGGACGCGGGTGGCGGCGGGCATCAAGGGGGTCTCGGAGGAGACCACCACCGGGGTGCACCGACTGTACGAGATGATGAAGGCCGGCACCCTGAGGTTTCCGGCGATCAACGTCAACGACTCCGTCACCAAGAGCAAGTTCGACAACCTGTACGGCTGCCGGCACTCGCTCACCGACGGCATCCTGCGCGCCTCCGACGTGATGCTCGCCGGCAAGGTGGCGGTGATCTGCGGTTACGGCGACGTGGGCAAGGGCTGCGCCCAGTCGCTCCGCGGACAGG
>JAOUIC010000092.1 GCA_029884275.1 Gemmatimonadota bacterium
CTTCGAGGCCTTGCGGAACATGAGTCAGCTCGACGAGCTGGAATGGATGGCGGAGGTCGCCAACCGGAGTCTCGAGGCGATGAAGGGCGGTGGGCCATGAAGTACCTGAGCGAGTACCGCGACCCCGCCCTCGCTCGCGCGCTGGTGCGTCGCATCCGGCACACCGCCTCCCGCCCATGGGTCCTGATGGAGGTCTGCGGCGGGCAGACCCACACGATCGTCAAACAGGGACTGGACCAGCTGCTGGGCGATGCCGTGGAGCTGATCCACGGCCCCGGCTGCCCGGTCTGTGTCACCCCGCTGGAGCAGATTGACCGGGCGCTCGCCATCGCGAGCCGGCCCGAGGTGATCTTCTGCTCCTTCGGTGACATGCTGCGGGTCCCCGGGTCGGAGTGCGACCTGTTGCAGATCCGCGCCCGCGGTGGCCAGATCCGGGTGGTCTATTCTCCGCTCGACGCCGTGGAAATCGCGCGGACCACGCCGGACCGGGAAGTGGTCTTCTTCGCCGTCGGCTTCGAGACCACAGCTCCGGCCAATGCGATGGCGGTCTGGCGCGCCCACCAGCTGGGTCTGACCAACTTCAGCCTGCTCGTCTCGCACGTCACCGTTCCGCCCGCGATGACCGCGCTGCTGGATTCGCCCGACAACCGGGTGCAGGGGTTCCTCGCCGCCGGTCACGTCTGCACCGTGATGGGGTGGACCGAGTACGAGCCCATCGCGGCCCGCTACCGGGTGCCCATCGTGGTGACCGGCTTCGAACCGCTCGACCTGCTGGAAGGCATCGCCATGGCCGTGACCCAGCTGGAAGAGGGGCGGGCCGAGGTCGAGAACCAGTACGTGCGGGCGGTGAAACGAGAAGGGACTGTTCCTGCCCGGGAGCAGGTGGAGGCGGTCTTCCAGCTGGTGGACCGGAAGTGGCGCGGAATCGGCACCATTCCGATGAGCGGCCTCGGCCTCCGGCCCGAGTTCGTGAAGTTCGACGCCGAGCGGCGCTTCGATGTTCTCGGGGTCCGCCAGGAGGAGTCGAGCGAGTGCCGGGCAGGTGACGTGTTGCGCGGCCGGCTCAAGCCCGCCCAGTGTCCCGCCTTCGGCAGCCGCTGCACGCCGGAGAAGCCGCTCGGCGCGCCGATGGTTTCCTCGGAGGGAGCCTGCGCGGCCTATTACCAGTTCGGCCGCCTGCGGGAGACCGCCGGCGCCGGAGCCTGATCGGTGGCGGCCGCCACCCTGGGCGCCAATCTCTCCTGCGCCGTCCCCCATGGTCCCGGTGACCGTGTCCAGCTGGGGCATGGGTCGGGGGGCAAGCTCTCCGCCGCCCTCCTCAAGCAGTGCTTCCTCCCCCATCTCGGCAATCCCATCCTGGCCCAGCTGGGCGACGGAGCGGTGGTGTCTGTCGAGGCGGGGGAGGTCGTGGTGTCCACCGACAGCTTCGTGGTGTCGCCCCTGGTCTTCCCCGGCGGCGACATCGGATCCCTGGCAGTACACGGGTCACTGAATGACCTCGCGATGATGGGCGCCGAGCCGCGATGGCTCACGGCCGGCTTCATCATCGAGGAGGGGCTGACGCTGGCCGAACTGGACCGGATCGTCCAGTCGATGGGCGCCGCGGCCCGGGCAGCCGGTATCCCGGTCATCACGGGCGACACCAAGGTGGTGGAGCGGGGGAAGGGGGACGGTCTCTTCATCAACACCACCGGCATCGGGGTCCGGTACGCCGGGGCCCGGCCCGGTCCCGACCGTGCCTGCCCCGGCGATGCGGTCCTCGTCAGCGGGCCGATTGGTCGACACGGCATGGCGATCATGGCGGCTCGCGGGTCGCTCGGACTGGAGGGGAATCTGGAAAGCGACTCGGCCTGCCTCTGGCCGTTGGTCCGAGGGCTGGTCGATCAGCTCGGTGACGAGCTCCACGTGCTGAGGGACCCCACCCGCGGCGGGATCGCCAGCGCGCTGAACGAGATCGCCGCGGCGTCCCGCGTCGGCGTGGTGCTCGAGGATGGACTTCTGCCGATTCCAGCCGAGGTCAACGCCGCCTGCGAGATGCTCGGCCTGGATCCCCTCTACGTGGCGAACGAGGGGATATTCGTGGTGTTCTGCCCCGAGCCGCTGGCCACCGAGGCGCTACGGGTACTTCGTGCGCAGCCTCTCGGCGGGCAGGCGGCTCTCGTCGGCCGGGTGGTGGCCGATCACCCTGGTTTCGTGGTGCTCGAAACGGCGCTGGGGGCCCAGCGGGTGGTGGACCTCCTGCCGGGGGACCAGCTTCCTCGCATCTGCTGAGCCATGTGATCCGGGCGGCTCCCTCGGCCATCGTTACCTAAGTGTCGAACCAGCTTGGACCTGCCGGATTGTGAAGGTTCCCGCAAGCCGCCGTGAAAAGACGACTTCGGCCCTCCCATTCCCCTCCCCGCCTCCCTAGCTTTTCCATCATCCGTGAACGACCCCTTCGACTTCCTTGTCCGAGAGCGCACGTGTCCAACGTCCAGTGTCCATCCTGCGGGGCCCAGGCCTCCGGGCGATTCTGCCGCCAGTGCGGCGCCGGCCTGTCCGCCGAGCAACGGTGTGCCAGATGCGGCGCAAGCCGTCCTGACTCCGCCCGTTACTGCCCCTCCTGCGGGGCCTCGAGCACCGCGCCGGCGGGACTGACCGGGAACGAGCGGCTGCGCTGGTTCGCGGCGGGCGGCATCGTGGTCGCGCTGGCCGCCTTCGGCGTGCTGGTGCTGAGCGGGGATCCCTCCTTCAACACGGCCGCCCAGCAGGGCGGGGCGAGCCCCAGTCCGGCCCAGACTCCCGCCCCCGACATGCCCGATCTGGCGAGCATGACGCCGCGGGAGCGATTCGACCGGCTGTTCAACCGCATCATGCGGAGTTCCGAGACCGGGGACGAAGCGTCGGTCGGCACCTTCGCTCCCATGGCGCTGCAGGCCTACGGGATGCTCGACACGGTGGACGCGGACGCCCGCTATCATGCCGCGCTCATCATGCTGCACACCGGTGACATGGGCGGCGCGCGTGCGCTGGCGGACACGATCTCGAAGCAGGATCCGGGGCATCTGTTCGCCACGGTGGTCCGCGGCACGATCGCGCGGTTCCAGCAGGACCAGAAGGCGCTGAATGCGGCCTACGGCGAGTTTCTCAAGAACTATGACCGTGAGACCGCGGTTGGGCGCCAGGAATACGGCGAGCATCCCCGCGCGCTGCAGGACTTCCTCGAGGCGGCCCGGGCCGCCAAACCCAAAAGCTGAGGTGACCGGCTCATGACGCTTCTCGGGCAGTTCTCCCTCTGGACCGCCCTGCTGGTCGGTCTCTGGGCCACACTGCTGGGGTTCTCCGGGCGCTGGCACGCGAGGCCGGAACTCGGCGTGGCCGTGACGCGGGCGGTCTACGCCCTGTTCGGGGTGCTGGTCGTGGCCTCGCTCAGCCTCTGGCACGGGCTCATCACCCACGACTTCAACATCGAGTACGTCGCCTCCTACACCAGCCGGAACCTCCCAGGCTACTACATCGTCTCGGCCTTCTGGGCGGGCCAGAAGGGCTCGCTGCTGTTCTGGGCGGTGATGCTGAGCGGCTTTGCCGCGCTGGCGCAGTGGCTGACGCCGGCGAAGTACCGTTCGCTGATGCCCTATGTCGGGGCGGTCACCAGCAGTGTTGTGGTGTTCTTCGTCATCGTGATGCTGTTCGCGGCCAATCCGTTCGCTCGGCTGCCTTTCACGCCACCGGACGGGAACGGGCTCAACCCGCAGCTGCAGAACATCGGCATGGTGATCCATCCTCCGATGCTCTACCTGGGCTACATCAGCATCACGATTCCCTTCGCCTTTGCTGTGGCGGCGCTGCTGGCCCGGCGGGTGGACGCCGGCTGGATCCAGGCGATCCGCAAGTGGACCATCATGAGCTGGCTGTTCCTGGCCATCGGGATCACGCTGGGCATGTGGTGGGCCTACGTGGAGCTGGGATGGGGCGGCTACTGGGCCTGGGACCCGGTCGAGAACGCCAGCCTGTTGCCGTGGCTCACCATGTCGGCCTTCCTGCATTCGGTGATGATCCAGGAAAAGCGCGGCATGCTCAAGCGCTGGAACATGACGCTGATCATCGGGTCGTTCCTGCTCAGCATCTTCGGGACGTTCATCACCCGGAGCGGGATCATCGCCAGCGTCCACAGCTTCACGCAGTCCAATGTGGGCTACTTCTTCCTGGCCTTCCTGCTGGCGGCGGGCATCCTCTCCTACACCCTGCTCTACACCCGCTGGGACCGGCTGGAGGCCGACGTGCAGCTGGAGAGCATGGTGAGCCGGGAGGCGGCTTTCCTCTACAACAACCTCCTGCTCGTGGGGATCGCGTTTTCCGTGTTGTGGGGGACGCTCTTCCCGATCCTCTCCGAGGCGGTGCGGGGCACCAAGATCTCGGTCGGCCCGCCCTTCTTCAATAAGGTGAATGTCCCGCTGGGGCTGATGCTGCTCGCCCTCACCGGCATCGGGCCGCTCATCGCCTGGCGCAAGGCGTCCATCAGGAACCTCCAGCGGCAATTCGTGGTGCCGCTCGGGTTCGGCCTGGTCACCCTGGCTGCCCTCATGGCTGTCGGGGTCAGGGATCCATACCCGCTGATCGGATTCGCCCTGGCGGGGTTCGTGACCGGGACGCTGGGGCAGGAATTCTGGCGGGGCACCTCCGCGCGGCATGTCATGTACCAGGAGTCGTATCCGGTCGCGCTCGGGCGGCTGGTGTCGCGCAACCGCCGCCGGTACGGCGGGTACATCGTGCATCTCGGGGCGCTGTTCTACTTCGTCGCCTTCGCGGGGTATGCCTTCAGGACCGAGATGGAGGCCACCCTCCGCCCGGGCGACACGGTCTCGCTCAAGAGTCCGTTCGGCCACACCTACACCTTCACCCATGTGGGCGTGTCGCAGTTCGAGCAGCTGAACCGGGTCGTGAGCCAGGCATCGGTGCAGGTGGCGAAGGACGGCGCCCCGGTCGGCGTGATGAGCTCGGAGAAGCGGCAGCATTTCTCGGAGCCCACGCCGGGGCTCCGTCAGAAGTCCTTCGAGCCGTCGACCGAGGTGGGGATCCGGACCACGCTGCAGGAGGACCTGTATATCGTCTTCGCCGGCTCGGTCGAGGGCACCGAGGAGGCGGTGTACCGGTTCACGATCAATCCCCTCGTGGTCTGGGTCTGGATCGGCGGCCTCGTCCTGGTGGTCGGCGGGCTGATCGCCATGTGGCCGGGTGGCGCTGCCGGTGGGACACTGCGTCGAGGCCAGGCCGGGTACGAGGTCCGGCTCGCCGGAACCACCAGCGGAGTTGGCACATGACCTCGCGACGGGTGTTCCTGCTGCATGGGCTGGTCGGCGCGCTTCCGGCGCTGCTTCACGCCGGGCCCGCCGCGGGACAGCAGCAGCCGCTCGCGGGGCAGGGCGAGGCAGGGGAACTGCGCGACCCCGCCGCGGCGGGCCGCCCGCGGGACCGCGCCACGCAGCGGGACAACGACGAGTACATCAACCAGATCGAGCACCGGCTGCAGTGTACCTGCGGGTGCACCCTCGACATCTACACCTGCCGCACCACCGACTTCACCTGCACCTTCTCCCCCGCGCTGCACAAGGAGGTGCTGGCGCTGCGCGACGAAGGCAAGGACGCCGACGCCATCATCGCCGCCTTCGTGGCCAAGTACGGGGAGAAGGTCCTGATGGCCCCCAAGCCCGAAGGATTCAACATCGCGGGGTACGTCGTCCCGGGGATCGCCATTCTGCTGGTCGGCAGCGTGATGGCGGTCCTGATGGTGCGGCGTTCGCGCCTCACCGCGGCGACCGCGGCGGCCGCCCCGCTGGGGGGCGAGGGCACGGTGCCGGGCGCCTCCGCCGACGAGATGGAGCGCCTGCGGCGCGAACTCCGGGAGTTCGACGAATGATGCTGCTCGAGATGATCACGGCCACGCTGCTCGGCCTCGCTGTCGCCGCGCTGCTCATCGCCCCGCTGCTACGTTCCGGCGGCCCCGCACAGCTCTCCGGGGTCGACGAGCCGGAGGATGTCGAGGAGACCCGGAAGGGCGCGGCGCTCGCCGCGCTGCGCGAGATCGAGTTCGACCGGGCCACGGGGAAGCTCTCCGACGAGGACTACCACGAGCTCAACGCCCGGTACACCGAACGCGCGCTGGAGGTGCTCCGGTCGGAGGATGCCGACGCCCTGGCGGCCGCCCCGGGCGACGCCGTCCCCGGGGCGACCCCTTCCGACCCGGTCGAGGCGCTGATTGCCGACCGGGTCCGGACCCTGCAGGCCTCCTCGGCGCGGTGTCCCTCCTGCGGCCCGCGCCCCGAGAGCGACGCGCTGTTCTGCTCCGGCTGCGGCCGCTCGCTGGCCGTGGGAGGATGCGCCTCATGCGGGTCGGCGCTCATCCCCGGCAGCCGCTTCTGCGAGGAGTGCGGCACGGCGATCGCGCGCTAGGCGGAGCGGGGGTGGCGCGGAAGGCGCGCCGCCCGTCGCCCGGCGTCACAGGCCGTAGCGCATCCCCACCGCCGCGCTCCACGACCTGAGCGGCCGCAGGATCACGCCTGGCGGCAGTGCCTCAGAGTCGAAGGGACTCCCTCCAACGGTGAAGAGCACCGCGTTCTCGATGCTGGCACGCCCCAGCGCGAATCGCAGCGCCGCCCCCATCCGGCCGCCCCAGGCGGTGTGACCCCCGAGGTCGCTGCTTTCCCATCGGTCCAGCACGGGGCCGGCGACCGCATGAACCGACGCCGGCGAGAACGACACGATCCTCCGCGCCACGATGAGCGCCAGCCGGTAGCGGGTGATCCCGCCGGAGCGGTCTTCCACCGCGACATCCGGCGCCACCGCCCGGAGGTTGCCCGAGGAGTATCCCCCCGAGATCCCGGCCTCCCAGGC
>JAOUIC010000093.1 GCA_029884275.1 Gemmatimonadota bacterium
GCCGGATCGTACTCGCGGGAGTTGGTGGCCCGGAGGAAGGGGGCAGCGAAGAGGACGCGACGGCCCGTGACGGCGAAGGCGGGCGACACCGCAACGCTCGCCGCGATCAGGCTGTCCCCCGAGCGGTAGTACAGTTCGCGTCCATCGCGGGACCAGGCCGGTTCCGTTCCGCCCAGCAGGGAGACCGACACGCGGCCCCCCGGACCCGGGTAGGGCCGGACATACACTTCCATCCGGTCCGCCTCGTCGGACTGATAGGCCAGCCAGCGTCCGTCGGGTGACAGCGTTACCTGGGACTCGTTGAAGGCGGCAGGAAGAATCATCCGTGACGTCGGGGCCGAATCGAATGTCAGGGTCCGAATGCCGTCGTACCCACTGTTGAACTCCTGGAACACCACACTCTTCCCATCGGGTGCGACACTCCCTGCAATCCTGCCTCCGTTCGCCACCAAGAGGCTCTCGGCCTTCGCACTCCCATCGGCCGCGACCCACCAGAGGTCGGAATTGCTCGAGTAGACCACGCGCCGGCCATCCGGCGTCCAGATCGGGAGATCGCTGAGGCCGTCAGTCGTCAGGCGGGACCAGGACCGTTGCGCGAGATCGAAGGCCCAGACATCGCGCCCGGGTCCGTCGGTTACCCTGATCGTCACCGCGATGCGCCGGCCGTCCGGCGAAAAGCGGGGATTGTCGAACGTCCGCGGCTCGCTTGCCAGGGGGGTCGCCTGCCCGGCCCGCGACACGAGCATCAACTGGCGCAGGGCGCTGGCCCCCGCCTTTGGGTAGGCAATGGATCCTGAGGCCGATACTCCGGCCGTCGTGACAAAGGCGTTGGACTGATCGACATCAAGGGCGATCGTCACCGGGGCGCCGGTCGCTCGCGCCCGGTGGGCGTCGAGGGGCAGCGCAATCAACGAGCCGTCCCGGTTGCCCAGGACCACGAAACCGCGATCGACCCACTGGGGTGAGAACCCGACCTGCTCGAAGCGGGTGATGTCGCCATTGTCGAGATTCAGCGCCGCGAGCCGACTGGTCCCCCCCTTGAAGAGCGCGAACAACACGGTGCGCTCCCCCGGCAGGAGCATGGGGGAACGGAACGCCTCGCCCGACCCGCTATCGGGGGTGGCGAAGATGCGTGGCGTTCCGCCCTGGGCCGGCACGACGAACAGCTGTCGGGTCTGGAGATCATCATTCCCGGCTGCGTAGTAGCGGACGGAGTCGTCGCTGCCCCACGAGAACGCGTACCCCGGGCAGGAGTCGCAGATGGCCACCGCCGCACCGCCGGCCAGGGGCACCTTCATCACCCGCGGACCCTCCAAGTAGCCCAGCCACCGACTATCCGGAGAGAAAAAGGGCAGGGTGCCCCGGCGCGCCCCAGGCGCCGGCACCGGCTCGACACGATCGGCGTACCGCAACACCACGCCCGCTTGCGTGGTATACGCGAAGACGGAACCGTCGGGTGCATAGGCGATCTGGTCCGCGAGGGATTCGAAGTAGGCCACGCTGTCTGCCAAGGGCTGGGCGAACCGTGACACGACCGGCGAGTACGTTGGCGGCTGCTGATGCCAGAGTGCCCACCCACCGGCGAGCCCCACCGCCGCGAGCAGCAGCCCGGCCCCTGCGAGGATCGGGATCGAGATGAAGCGGTGCGGCAGCGGGGCCGCGGGACCGCGGGACCGTGCCCTTCTCATCGTGGCGGTGCCCTGGCCCTGCAAGGCCGCCGCGAACTCCGCCGCCGAGGCGAAGCGATCGGCCGGGAGCTTCTGCAGCGCCTGCTCGACCGCCGCCTCCACATGGTCGGGGATGGTCTTCCGTTGCGTCGTCAGCGGACGAGGATCCTCGGTCACCACCCGGGCGATGATCGCCTGCGCGGTAGGGCCGGTGAATGGCGGCTCGCCGACCAGCATCTCGTAGAGCACGCAGCCCAGAGCATAGACATCGGAGGTGGCGGTGATCTCCCGCTCCCCCATCGCCTGCTCGGGGCTCATGTAGTGCGGCGTGCCAAGACTCATGCCCGTCTCGGTCATCCGGGTGCCAGCGGTGCTGACGGCGAGGGCGATGCCGAAGTCGGCCACCAGGGCGCTGCCGTCGTGCAGCAGGATATTCTCGGGCTTGATGTCGCGGTGGATCACGCCCCGGCGGTGGGCGTAGTCGAGCGCGCTCGCCACCTCGGCGGCAATCCTCACCGCGTCGGCCACCGGCAGCTGCTTCTCCCGGCCGATCCGGTCGCGGACCGTTTCTCCTTCCACGTACGGCATCACGTAGAACAGAAAGCCGTCGGCCTCGCCGCTGTCGAACAGCGGGAGGATGTGTGGATGCTGCAGGTTGGCTGTGGTCGTGATTTCCGAGAGAAACCGCTCGGCGCCGATCACCGCCGCGAGCTCGGGCCTGAGCACCTTGACCGCCACGCGGCGGTTGTGCCGGATGTCCTGCGCGAGGTAGACCGTGGCCATGCCGCCGGTGCCGAGCTCCCGCTCGATGCGGTAGCGGTCGGAAAGGCTTGCCCTGAGGCGCTCGATGGTCACGGCGCGCCCTCGGAGTCGGGTGGCGCCGAAGGGGCGGCGGTGAGGCGGGGCAGGACGTCGGTCAGTTCGGAACTCCTGATGGGGAAACCACTTAGGATACCGCCAGATCCGGGACGTGGCTAGGGAGTTCCTCCCCGGAGTCTTGCCACCAGCCCCGGCAGGTTCTGGATGACCATGATCCGGGAGGCCGGGTTGAGACGCACCATCACGAAGGTCTTCCCGTCGGGCGAGACATCGTAGTTGGCGTGCGGCGTGGCGGTGGACATATCCGACACCGGGAAGAGCGTCTGGCGGGCTGTCACCGACAGCGTCGGGGCGGTCTGAATCGTCGCCAGCATGAGATTTACATCAGTTCCGTTGGAGGCCCGATAGAACAACTCGCGCCCGTTCGGCCCCCAGACCGGCTCGGCGCCGCCCGACAGGGAGATCTGGACCTGCTCCCCGGTCCCGTCCATTCGCCGCACATAGATCTCTTCCCGACCCGACTGGGACGACGCGAACGCCAGCCACTGGTCGTCGGGAGAGACGGCCGGAAACTGTTCCTCGAACCGCGTGGCCACCAGCGGCTCGATCGGGCCGCGGCCGCGGTTCCGGATGATGCCGATGTCCGAGCGCGATCCTCCCTCGATCCCGGTGCCCGCCGTCACGATGGCGCTCTGGTCCTTCAGCCAGATGCCGGTGTATCCGATCTCGGGCGACGCGAAGAGCGATTCCGCCGGCGCGGTACTTCCGGGGCGAACCTGGTAGATGCCGAGCGTGCCGCTCCGTGCCGAGATGAAGGAGACGAACTGGCCATCGGGGCTCCAGCTCGGGTCGTGGCCATCGTTGAGGAAGGTCGTGCGGGTGAGGGTGCCGTCGGCCAGCCGGAGGAGCCAGACATCGCGCCCCTCCTGGGAGGTGAAGTCCATGGCGATGCGACGGCCGTCGGGCGAGAACCTGGGCGAGTGATAATTGTAGTTTTCGGCGAGCGCGGACCGGATGGCGCCCGACCGATCGACGAGCACCAGCGAGCGCGGGTCTTCGGGCACATAGACGACCGTGCCGTTGGTGGCCACGTCGAACTGCGCGACCCCGGTGCCGGTGAGCGAGAGGCCGGTGGCGATGGTCACTGCGCTTCCGGTCGTCTTCCTGCTTGCGAGGTCGAACGGCTGCGCCTCGAGGTTGCCGTTCGTCAGGGCCCAGACCAGGAAACCCGCGGTGTACCTGATATCGACCACATCCTGCTCCAGAAGCAGCGTAGCCTTCCCGGTCTCGAGATCCAGCAGATAGGCGGGGCCGGCGGCGCTGCCCATGGTCCTGCGGTTGGCGAGGGCGAACCGGTCGCCCGGGAGGATGAACATCGGCACGAGGTCGGCGTTCGTGGTACCGAACGGGTAGGTGACCTTGTCGTCGCGGTCGAGCCGCGCGATCCCCGACCTGATGCTCTGCAGGGCCCCGAACCAGAGGGCGCCGGTGCCGTCCCAGGCGGCATAGTTGCCGAGATCGATTTCGGTCGGGATGGGCCGCCCCTTGCCGCCGGTGATCGGGTACCGCGCCCCGGTCCGGGTGGCGATGTCCATGGCCACAAACTCCCGCCCATCCCTGGCAACGGAATAGCCGGCCACGAACGAGGGGAGCCCCGGCACGATGGTGGCCTCGGTCTCGTCGAGCGCGCGGGCCATCGTGCGGTTTCCGCCGTCCACCACGGCGGTGTAGAGGATGGTGCTGCCGTCGGGGGTGATGGCAATCTGCCGTTGCAGCCCGGTGCTGGTGCCACCGAGGGTTGGAGTCGGTATCGCGAGGCGCGAAGGCGGCAGTGTCGGCGACGTGGGACGGGGACGCAGCCAGCCCCAGACAGCCACCGCGATCGCTGCCACGAGGAGCGCCGGGACCACGCGGCGGGGCGGCGGGGCAGCGGGGCGGGTGGGCCGTACACGCCTCATGGGGCCGGTGCCCTGACCCTGCAGGGCGGCCGCGAATTCCGCCGCGGTGGCGAACCGGTCAGCCGGGAGCTTGGCCAGCGCCGTGAGCACGGCGTCTTCCACCTCTTCCGGCACCGTGTCGCGCACCGTCGACAGCGGGGTCGGCCGCTCGGTCATCACCTTGGCGACGATGGCCTGTGCGGTGCTGCCGGTGAAGGGGGGATCGCCGGCCAGCAACTCGTACAGCACGCACCCCAGCGCATAGATATCGGTCCGGGCGTCGAGCTGCCGCTCGCCCATCGCCTGCTCGGGGCTCATGTAGTGCGGCGTGCCGAGGGACATGCCGGTTTCCGTCATGCGGGAGCCGGCGCTGGTGGCGGCGAGCGCGATGCCGAAGTCGGCCACGAGGGCGCGGCCGTCGTGCAGCAGGATGTTCTCGGGCTTGATGTCGCGGTGGATGACGCCCTGGCGGTGGGCGTAGTCGAGGGCGCTGGCCACCTCGCCGGCGATCCGCACCGCATCGGCGATCGGCAGCTGCTTCTCCCGGCTCAGCCGGTCCCGCAGCGACTCCCCCTCCACATAGGGCATGACGTAGTACAGGAAGCCGTCGGCCGCGCCGCTGTCGTGCAGCGCCAGGATGTGGGGGTGCTGCAGGTTGGCCGTGGTCTGGATCTCAGACACGAACCGCTCGGCGCCGATGACGGCGGCGAGTTCGGCGCGCAGCACCTTGATGGCCACCTTGCGCTTGTGCCGGAGATCCTCGGCGAGGTACACCGTCGCCATCCCCCCCTGCCCCAGCTCCCGCTCGATGCGGTAGCGGTCGGAAAGGCTTGCCCTGAGGCGCTCGAGGGTCACGGTGCGCCCTCGGAGTCGGGTGGCGCCGAAGGGGCGGCGGCGAGGCGCTCGGGCATGCTCATCGGCGTGCCCCCTGCTCGGCGAAGCGCCGCCGGACCTCCGCGAACCAGTTGAGCACTACGATCGGTTCGGGGTCAGCCTGCACCTCGACCGACCGCGTCACCAGGAATCGCTTCCCGTCACGGGAGACGTCGTACCCCTGCCACGAGGGGTTCCCCATCCGGTACCTCGAGTAGTCGAATAGCGCGGTTCGCCGGAGCACCCGAATCCTGGCGCCGAGTTCGAGGATGGCGACGGTCAGGCTGTCGTTGTCGCCGTCGCGGTAGGCGAGTTCCTGGTTCGAAACCCAGACCGGCTCGCTCCCCCGCCCGGTGGAAATCAGCCCCCGCCCGCCGGGAACCAGGAAGGGGCGAACATAGACCTGAGTCGTTCCCGATTCGTCGGAGTTGTAGGCGATCCAGCGCCCGTCAGGGGAGACCACCCCCGACTGCTCGTCCGCCGGGGTTCCCACGGCGAGCTGCCGGATGCGCTTCCCGGTCGTGGGGACCGCGAAAACGTCTTCCTGCACCGCCACACCGGAATCCCCCTCCGCGACGCCGTCGAAAACGATCCATTTCCCGTCACGCGACCAGGAGGTCACCATGGCGCTGGTCACGTCGGGTCCCTCGGCCACCCGCTCCCCCGGGCCGGAGCCGTCGGCCGGCGCCCACCAGAGATCCCAGTTCCCGGAGCGGTCGGAGGCGAACACCAGGCGGGTTCCGTCCGGCGACCAGGAGGGCCTTGAGTTGGTACCCTCGAAGGTCAGCTGCGAGAGCGTGGCGGAGGGAATGTCGTAGACCCAGATCTGATTCCTGTTTTCCACCGGAATGACCAGGCCGATCCGCTCGCCCTCGGGGGAGAGTCGCGGCAGGTCGTAGCTGCCGGCCCGGCTGATCAAGACCTCCTCCCGGCCGGCCCGGTCCACCTGGGCAACGACCAGGTCGCCAGCATTCGCCGCGCCGCCGAGGTACGCGATGGTGCCAGCCGGTGAGACGGCAAGGCGCGTCGCGTTGGAGATGCCGGAGCGCACATTGTCGAGCAGCGGGACGGCAGCGCCGGTGATGGCGCGCTTCCCCAGGTCGAAAGGCGCCGCATAGAGGGCACCCTCCTGAGTCGCGTAGAGCAGGTAGCCGGTCGGGAGGTACCAGCCGCGGGTGGCCCCCTCGACGAGCACGGTCAACTGCCTGGTGTCGAGGTCAAGCAGGGTCAGATCGTGCTGCGCGCAGCGGTTGCGGCAGTGCTGGGCGAGCACACCTCTTCCGCCGGGGAGCACCTGCGGCCAGAAAATCCCCTCATCGGAAGTGGAGGTGTCGGAGGCGAGTTCCGACTGGCCCCCGCTGCCACTCACCCGGGAGAGACCAAACCCGGCGGAGGCGTAAACGATGAAGCCATCGTCGCCCCAGGAGGCGCTGGCATGGCCATTCTGGACATCCGACGCCAGCGTGATCGCAGGCCCGCCGCCCACCGGAACCTTCTTCAGCTTCTCGTCCGACTCCGTGGCGAACCCGACCCAGAGCCCGTCGGGGGAGAAGAACGGCGCAACGGC
>JAOUIC010000094.1 GCA_029884275.1 Gemmatimonadota bacterium
CAAGTTCGTGGAGGCCGCCGACGCCTACCGCGACCACCCCGCGGCGATGAACCTCCGGGCCATGAACATGCTGTACGAGAGCATCGTCAAGCGCGGCTCGCTGATGGTGGTGCCGTCGGGCCTGGCCGACTCCCTCAACGTCCCCTCGCTCATGGGCATGATGGGCGGAAGCGGCCTGTTGCCCAAGCACGACGACGGCGCGACGGCCGCAGCTGCAGGAGCGGAAGCGGCCAAGCCGGCGAAGTAGCCCGGGCCCGTGAGGAGGATCAGCCACGCCCTGCTCGCGGTCGCCGCAGCGTTCACCGGCGGATGCCGGGACGCCCGACCGTCGCCCGCTTCGTCTGTCGTGCCCGACACAACCGATGTCGCGTTGGCCCGCGCCGCCGCGACCGCGCTCGGTCGTGACCTGGTGGCGATGCTGACCCGCGAGTTGACGCGCGGCGGACCCGTCGCCGCGATTGCCGTGTGCGCCGACTCCGCCCAGGAGCGCACCCAGCAGCACCAGGCCAACGGCGTCCTGGTGCGGCGCGTCGGAACCCGCGTGCGCAACCCCCTGAATGCCCCCGATGCGCTCGAGCAGGCGGTCCTGGACCGCTTCGCCGCGACCATCGCCGCGGGAGGATCCCCAGCAGACACCACCTTTGTCGCCGACGCGCCGGGCGGCGCGAGGGAAGTCCGTTTCCTGCGACCCGTTCGAGTCCAGGAACTCTGCCTCGCTTGTCACGGGGCGGCCGAGCAGATCACTCCCGAAGTGCGGCAGATCATCGCGACCCGGTACCCCGGCGACCAGGCGACAGGCTACGCGGTGGGAGAGCTTCGCGGCGCCGTCACCGCCCGGTTGACCCTCCCCCGCAGTCCCGCGGAGTAGAACCCTCCCCCGACAGCGCGGGGCGGTCCAGCCCTTCCGATCCGCGCCGATCGATCCCAGTTTTGCGTCTACCACCCCTGCCCGAGGGGAGGCCCCCGGGTGTGAACCAGATTGCTGTCACTCCGAGCCTCAATCGGCTCGCATTCGGCGCCACGGTTCATTGCCTGACCGGCTGCGGCATCGGAGAGGTGCTCGGCATGGTGCTCGGCACCGCCTTCGGGTGGTCGACCATGGCGACTGTGCTCGCTGCCGTGATCCTGGCCTTCATCTTTGGCTACGCGCTCACCCTGATTCCCCTTCGCAGGGCCGGGATCCCATGGAAAGGCTCGCTTCGACTGGCTCTCGCGGCCGACAGCGCCTCGATCGCGATCATGGAGGCGGTTGACAACGCGATCATGCTGCTGATCCCCGGCGCGATGGATGCGCCGCTTGCCAGTCCGCTGTTCTGGGGCAGCCTGGCGCTGGCCCTTGCCGTTGCCGGACTGGCGGCGTTCCCAGTCAACCGGTGGCTGATCGCAAGGGGCAAGGGCCACGCGGTCGTGCACCAGCACCACGCGCCGGCACTCGGGGCGGCCACGACCGCCGGGCCACCCGGTCACGCTCATGGCGGACACTCACACTGACGGCACGGACGAGCCGGGCCGGGACTCGCCCGCGATGGCTGCCCGCCGGTGCTCTCGTCCGGTGGTTCCGCTCCCCCTGTCCACCTGAGGGTCCATCCCGCATGCCGCTCGATCCGTACATCACCATCTGGGAGTTCACCGTCCCCGCTGACCGCGCCGAGGCGTTCATCGAGGCGTACGGGCCGGTGGGAACCTGGGCCAGACTCTTCCGGCAGGCGAGCGGCTACCGTGGAACGGAACTGTATCGCGACCGGGAGAACCCGGATCGGTTCGTGACCATCGATTTCTGGTTGAGCATCGATGACTATCGGGCGTTCCGCAGCCGCTTCGCCGACCAGTACGCCGCCCTCGACCAGACATGCGCATCGCTCACCGACGCTGAACGGCCGCTGGGGACCTTCGAGCTCGCCGACCGAACCCGAGAGGCGATCTAGTCCGGCCATGACCGACCAGCGGCCCCGCCCGTGACCTACCGCGCCCTCGATCCTGGGGCGATCATCGGGACCTGCGAGACCCTCAGGAGCCGCGTGACCGAGCGGTTCCCCGAGTCCGGCCTCTCGAGGGTCGCCGCCGAGCTCCTCCTGGTCGCACGCGGGTCGGTGTCGCGTCTGGAACGCCTGCGGAGCCCATCCTGGCCCATCCGGAGCGGCGTCATCCTGGGCCTGTTCACCATCCTCGCCGCAACCGCGGGGCTGATCCTCTCGATCCCCGCGCCAGCCACGGCGCCGGGTGTGGTGGAGTTTCTGCAGGGGCTCGAGTCCGGCATCAACGATGTGGTATTCCTCGGCGTGGCGGTGTTCTTCCTGATCACGCTCGAGGGTCGCATCAAGCGGCGCGCGGCGCTTCGGGTACGCCACGAGCTGCGGAGCATCGCCCACGTCGTCGACATGCACCAGTTGACCAAGGACCCGGAGATGCTGCTCTCGCCGGCGATGGCGACGCGTTCCTCGCCCCGCCGGGAGATGACCCGTTTCGAGCTGGCCCGATACCTCGATTACTGTTCCGAGATGCTGTCCCTCACGAGCAAGCTCGCGGCGCTGTTCGCCCAGTACTTCGACGACCCGGTGATCCTGAACGCCGTCAACGACATCCAGGCGCTGACCACCGGACTCTCCGCCAAGATCTGGCAGAAGATCGTGATCCTGGATACCGTCGTGCTGCGCGCGGAGGCTCCCCAGCTCCGTGCTGACATGGAAGCGTGACCGCTGGTCGGCCACCAAGGGGGAACGATGGATAGAGACCGCGAGCGGAGCGCACTTCAGCGGGACCACCGGGATTCGGTCGCCGAATTCATTACGGCGGCGGAGTCGGTCCCCGCATCCGCCTGGGAATCACCGCTCGCCCCCGGCAAGTGGAGCCCGGCGCAGGTCGCCGAGCACTTGCGGCTGTCCTACGAAGTCATCAACAAGGAACTGTCAGGCCAGCCCGGGCTTCGGGTACGGACCTCCTGGTGGCTCCGCCTGATACTCCGACTCCGGGTCCTCCCCTCCATCCTCAGGGAGGGCCGGATTCGCGAGGGGGCCCAGGCTCCGCGCGAAATCCGGCCGGGCCCGGGACCGTTCCCGCGAGACCCCTTGCTGGCGCGGCTCCGCGCGGTTTCGGCTGACGCCGAGGCTCGCCTGACCGGACGGCCGGAACAGGCTGGCGCTGGTATCACCCATCATGTGTTCGGCAGGCTGTCCCCTGCCAGGGCGCTCCGATTCCTCGCCGTCCACAATGGCCATCACACCCGGCAGCTCACCTCCAGCGATATCCCCCCTGGCGGCGACTGACTTCATTCAACCCCCGGACCGAACATGAGCACTCGAGTGACGCGAGCCGCGATCCTGGTGCCTTGCGCCCTGCTGTGCTGCGGGCTGGCCGGCGGCGAGGCCACCGCCCAGATGCCCGACCCGGATCCTCGAGACGTCGGGACCATCGACGGCATCGTCCACGCGTTCTACGACGTCATTACCGGCCCGGCGGGCATGCCCCGCCAGTGGCGCAGAGACAGCACCCTCTACATGCCAGGGACGATGTTCGTCGCGACGGATGAAGCGGAGGGGAAGCCAGCCGCTACCCTGATGTCGCCGGAGGATTTCCGCCGGAGGACCGACGCCGGCCTGGTCAAGAACGGATTCTTCGAGATAGAGCTCGGCCGCCGGGTGGAGCAGTTCGGGAACGTGGCGCAGGTGAGAAGCGTCTATGAAATGCGGCGGACCGCCGACGGACCGCCCTTCGGGCGAGGGGTGAACTACCTGCTGCTCTATTGGGACGGGGCGCGCTGGTGGATCACGAGCGCGGTCTGGGACGGCGAGCGGCCGGGAAACCAGATTCCGGCCGACTGGCTTGAGGCCCCTTCGTGATCCCGCCGCTCCGGGGACCACGCCCCGGACTCACTCATCGTTCGGTGCGTCGCCGCGAACTTCTGACATGAAACAGCTGGTGGGGGCCCGTTTCGCGCCCCCACCAGCCGTCCCACCAGTTCAAGCCTTTGGGACTAGTTCGTCCGCTTCAGTTCCACCCGCCGGTTCTGCGCCTTCCCTTCCTTGGTGGCGTTGTCGGCGATCGGCTGGTCCGGCCCATACCCTGCCGTCGTGAGCCGCTCGCCGCTGACGCCCTTGCTGATCAGGTAGTCGCGAACCGCGTTGGCCCGGTCCAGCGACAGCTTCGTGTTCGTCGCCCGCGAGCCGGTGTTGTCGGTGTGACCGCTAACCTCGGCAGCCGTGGTCGGGTTCGCGATCATGGCCTGCGCGACCCTGTCCAGAGTCGGCTTCGACTCGGGAAGCAGCGTGGCCTTCCCGGTCTCGAAGTTCACTCCTTCCAGCACCAGGGCCTGTCCCACCTGGAGCCGGGCGGTGCATCCGTTCACGTCCACGGAGACACCGGCGGGGGTGCCAGGACACTGATCGGCGCCGTCGGCAACACCGTCACCATCGCTGTCCTTGGCGCAGCCGAAGCTGTCCACCTGGGTACCGAGCGGTGTATCCGGGCACTGGTCCTTATCGTCGAAGACTCCGTCCTTGTCGGTGTCGATCTGGCATCCGGTGGCATCGACCTTGGCTCCCGCCGGGGTGGCCGGGCACTTGTCGGCGGCATCTATCACGCCGTCGAGGTCGGCATCCTTCGGCAGCGAGCAGCCGCGGGTGTCGATCGCGTCTCCCGCCGGGGTGCCGAGGCAGGCGTCCACATTGTCCATGACGCCGTCGCCGTCGAGGTCCTTGGGCAGTGTGCAGCCCTTGGCATCCACCTGCTCACCCGCCGGGGTGTCGGGGCATTCGTCGGCGGAGTCCTTGACCTTGTCCTTGTCGCTGTCCTTCGCCTTGCCCAGCAGGACGGAAACTCCGACCTGCAGGCCCAGGTGTATGTTGTCGTCAGCCTGGTCCACACCGAGGCTTGGATACGGTCCATCCTTGCTCTCGGCCGAGAAGATGTAGTCCAGCGTGCCGTCTATCCGGGCGGAGATCCCGGGACCGGTCCCGATTCGAAACCCGATCAGGCCACCGGCGCCGCTCTTCTCCTCATCGTACGATTTACTGAAAATGTTGTAGGTGTAGCCGCCCCCGAGCATGAAGGCCAGGCTCTTCCCCATCGGAATGCCGTAGACCAGCCTGCCATGAATCGGGTTGTTCTTGACGTTGGAGCCGCTCTCCGCGGAGATGTCGTTCCGGGCAACATCGGCCTCGATGGCGAGGTTGTTCCTCACGAAGACGCCCAGCCGCGCGCCGTACCCTGGCTGAGCATCAAAATTCAGCGCCGGATCGGTGCTGATGAAGCGCCCGAAGGCACCGAGCTCGACGGTACCCGCCGTCTGGGCCGCCGCAGGTGCCGCCAGCAGCAGCGAGAGTACCAATGCCTTCCAGCCGATGCGCCGCATACCCCTGATCCTCCATGATATAGGTGTGCCCGTGCCTACTCATTGGCCCCAAATGGGCCTAGGCGGGCGGCAAATATGACGACACTGCTCCCCAATTGGAAGCGCTCGCCCTAACGCTCCCCCTGCCATGGCGGTGAACCTAATCCATGACTTCTGACAACGGCCTGAAGACAGTGTGAGAACCACCGCCATTCCGCCGGCAGTGTGGGACCAACCCCGCTGAGAGGACTGGCGGAAGTGAGAAAGCCGCTCGACATTGTGGTCCGGGTGGCCCTGGTTCGGCCTGGCGCACCCCATCGCACCCGGCCTTCTTCCGGCTTCGACCTGCACCTCTCGAGGAGGCACGCATGACCCCCGCCGCCCGCTCCGTCAACCTGTTCGGCTGGTATATCCTGGTGGTCGGTACCGCGCTCCTGGTGTCGCCCAACACCCTGCTGGGACTCTTCGCGCTCGGGGCCACGACGGAGGTCTGGATCCGGGTCGTGGGCATGCTGGTCGTCATCCTCGGCGTGTACTACCGTACCGCCGCGACCGCCGAGCTGACACCCTTCTTCGTTGCCACTGTCCTGGGTCGGGCGAGTGTGCCTGTGTTCTTCCTCGTCTTTGTCCTCGCCGGCTGGGTCGGGTGGCCGCTGCTGCTGTTCGGCGCGATTGACGCCGCGGGTGCGCTCTGGACCTGGAAGGCCCTTCGGCAGGCGCCCTCCGCGGGCTGACGCACGACGGCCGTGACGGCCGAAGCGGTGGCTTCGCATGCCGCTGACCCCCGACGCACGCGCTCCCTCGACCCAGGAGTTCCGGCTCCACCTCGGCGCTGCGCTGCGGCGGCCGCGATCTGGAGCCTGGCCGCGACCGGCTGCCTGATCGGGCCCGTGTTCCTGTTCACCTCGGTGGTCAACACGGTGTCCTGCCCGGGGTGGAGGGAATGGGGAATCTGCGGGAGGGCCGCAAGGGTCATCGGGTCACGGCGGTGAACACGGTCTCATGCCCGCTTCACGTTGTCTTCACCCCATTTCCGCTCTTATTATCATCGCGAGGTGATGTTTAATTGGGACGCGGCGTGCGGTGCCAGTCGCCGCCGGACGACGCGCCCAGTGCACAAGTTGGCCCACTGCTCCACAACCTGAACGAGGCCTGTCCCATGAACAGCCGTGGTCTCTGGTCCCTCGCTGCCATCTCGCTCGTCTTCACCGCCTCATGCAAGCCCGCCGCCGAAGGCGGGGCCGCTGGCGCCCCCGCCGTGGCATCAGCCGCGGGCGGGCAACTCGCCTCGTCCGACGACCGGTCGCCCCCGACCATCGCGCGGATCGCCTCGGACTCGAAGGACCACACCACGCTGGCCGCGGCGCTCAAGGCGGTGAACTGGCTCGATGCGCTGGCCAATCCGGGACCATTCACGGTGTTCGCACCCACCAACGCGGCCTTCGACAAGCTGCCTGCCGGCACCGTGGAGACCCTG
>JAOUIC010000095.1 GCA_029884275.1 Gemmatimonadota bacterium
GTTCCGGTCGCTCCGCGCCGCACTCGGGATTGCCAACGTCAATCTGCACGACACCCGTCGCCCTGAGAGCTGGGCGACAATCCGCCCCACCGGGGACGACCGCACCGAGCTGGTCCTGCATTACGCCGATCCCCCGGACGAGGCTAGCCGCCTGACCGGAGCGGTGGCGCGGACCGGGCGAGCCCTGCGACGACTCGGCTGCCTGGTGCCCCCTGGGATGACCCGGGTTCTGCCGAAGGGCGCGAGCGTCCATTACAGCGGGACTCTCCCGATGACGCGCTCCGACCAGGGCCCCTTGAGCTGCGAATCGTCCGGGCGGCTCCGCGGAATGACCAACCTCATCATCGCCGATGGCGCCACGTTCCCAGCCCTGCCTGCCAAGAACCTCACTTTCACGCTGATGGCGAACGCCGCCCGCCTGGCCTCGGCCGTGTGACGCCGCCGGGGCCTCCCGGGACATCCCGCACCATTATCTTTCTACGACATACCTGACGGTCCGAAAGTGCGGGGGAACACGATGAGAGATGTGACAATTCTGTACACGGCATTGGCCGTGGGCGCGTTCGGAGCGGGCTGCCAGCAGAACGACGACCCGGGCGGCAATAATCAGGTGGGCCCGGTGGCGAGCGTGAGGGTCACGCCGAACCCGCTGCAGGTCCACGTTGGGGACTCGGCCGGACTCACCGCGGTGGCGCTTGACTCGCGGGGCACGCCCGTGCCAGGGACAACCACGACGTGGAGCAGCATCGACCCCGCGGTCGCCACCGTCTCCTCCAGCGGGGTGGTGCTGGGGAAGGCCCTCGGCAACTCCACCATCCAGGCGCTGGTGCAGTCGATCTCCGGCTCGGCGGCTGTGTCGGTCGTGCCGCAGCCGACCGGTGGTCCGACGATTGGCATGGCAACCTACCTTGGCGGCACCGCCACAGAAATGATCCGCGATCTCGCGGTCGACCCCCAGGGCAACCTGGTCATGACCGGCAGTACCCATTCCGACGACTTCCCCACCACGCCCGGCGTGCTCGGCCCGACGCTCGGCTGCTGCTCCGCGAAAGCCTACGACGCATTCGTGGTAAAGATGTCACCGGCGGGCTCCGTGCTCTGGTCGACGTTTCTGGGCGGGCCGAACTACGAGCGTGGCTACGCGATCGAGACCGATGCCCAAGGTTTCATCTTTGTTGCAGGGCGAGGCGGGGCGGGGCTGCCCAGTACGGCGGGTACCTTTCAGCCGAACTTCGGCGGCGGAAACACCGGCGCCGCCTACGGCGCCCAGGATGGCTTCATCTGCAAGATCACGCCCGACGGGAAGAGCATCGTCTGGTGCTCGTACTTCGGCACCGGGGACAACGGCATCCTGCGTGACATCGCGGTGGACGATGTCGGGGACGTCTACGTCGGCGGCGGATTCACCGGCACCGGATTCCCCTCGTCGTGGTTCACCAATTCCTACCAGAAGACCCCGAGCCAGCTGCAGGACCTGGTCGTGGCCAAGATCAAGGGAGACGGATCGCAAGTCATCTGGGCCACGTACCTCGGTGGTTCCGGACGGGAACATGAATCGGTTTCGGTTCGGGTCGACGGGCAGCACAACGTCTACGTGCTGAGCACCACCGAGTCTCCCGACATGCCGCTCGCCAACGCCGCGGACGGCAGCCTGAACGGTCCAAGTGACCTGTACCTCGCGAAGCTCTCGCCGAACGGCAGCACCCTGCTGTACGGGACGTACGTCGGTGGTTCCGGCGGTGATGTGACCGAAACCCATGGCCTCTGGCTGGATGCACAGGGGAATGCGTTCATCGGTGCGCAGACCACCTCTTCCGACCTTCCGACGTCGGCCCTGGCCTTCCAGAAGCAGTACGGCGGCGGCCCTTCCGACGCCGCAGTCTGGAAATTCTCCCCGAGCGGCGCCCTGCTGGCCGCCACCTACCTCGGCGGGACCGGTGGCGATGGCATCGAGGGCATCACGCTTGGCCCGAACGGTGACGTATACATCAGCGGGTTCATGGTGTCCCCCAATCCGCCCAGCCCTGTGCTGGGAACCCCGGGCGCCGGAGCGGATGTATTCGCCGCCCGGCTGTCCCCCGACCTGTCGACCTTGAGGTTCTCGCTCAAGCATGGGGGAAGCGGGTCCGACAATGGCCGCGGCGTGATTGTCGATGGACAGGTGAGACTGTTCGTTGGAGGGCAGACCGACTCCCCGAATTTCCCGACTCTGAACGCGATTCAGCCCACCATGAGAGGGACAGGCGACGCCCTGCTGATGAGGATCGACCCCTGATCAGTGGCTACTCTCCGGCCTCGCGCATCGACCCTCGTGGTCGAAGCCGGAGAATCACCTGACTCAGCCGGATGGCCGCCGGCGGCCAGCGAGCCACCCGGCCGCGAAGATCGCCAGCGTCACCATCCCGGCCGCCAGCAGGCGCTTGGGACTGTCCACCATCGCCCATGCCTTCTGCCAGAGCGACTGCTGAGGGCGGTCGGGCGGCACCTCGTTGATCTCGCGCCAGCGTTCAGGCGTGAACTGGCCTGACGACACTGCCGCCACGGTGTGAACGTCCACGGAGACGTCCTCATCATCGACGCTTACCACGAGAAAATTGTCGAACTGGCTGGACAGCAACCGGCTCGCCAGTCGATTCCGCTGCATGACCACCGGCACCGGGAACTCGATGGAGGTCTGGAAGTAGCGCACCCCGTCGCGATCCATGGTCGAGAACTTCATGGGGCCGTAGTCACCGCTGAACACGGCTGAAGCGCCCGATGCCGCGAGGAGCGGATGAACCTCCCGCCACCAGGCCGTGGTGTCCGCCCCCCACCAGAGCAGATGGTGCAGGAAGATGAATGTAGGTCCCGGCTGCACCCCGGTCCCCAATTCCCGCCGGAGGAACTCGACTTGCTCCCCGTCGATGTCCACTCCCCTGGTCATCCTGTCCGTATCAGCCGTCGGACGAACCCCGACGCTTCGGAGCATCAGGAACCGACCGCCTCGAACATCAATGCGCTGCGGCAGTGGCCCATATCGCCGAGACCAGATGTCGCGGGTGATCGGATCATGCAGGTCGTGGTTGCCGGGCACCCGATAGACCGGCACCTCGAGCGTGGCGAGTGCCGAGTCCAACTGACGCCACTGCTCCACCACGATCGCGGAGTCCGGGGGCCATGAGTGGTAGTCTCCCCAAATCAGGTCCCCGGTCAGGACCACGACATCGGGTCGAACCCGCCGCACCTCGTGCAGCGTCTCCGCCAACCGGGGGTGGAGTGCTCCGCTGTTGTCTCCGCGGACATGCCCCAGGACCACGAAGCGGAAGGGCCGCTCTGCCGGGAGGGGCGCAGAGACGGGCGGCTGGTGGGGAGCCTGGCCGGGGACGCCGGCGAGCCCCGCCAGGAGGGCAAACACGGCGATCGTCATTGCTCCCTCGGCTCGGCCACGCGGCCGACGCTCGAATCACCCGCTGGGGTCTCCGCCGGGTACACCGCCACGCTGCGCAGCTCCAGCCGGCCGGCCCGGACCACGAACAGCCCGTCCCGCGACTGGGATTGGCTCAAGCCGGCACGCGGCTCGATGTCGAGCCTGATGCCGTCGTATCGCCCGGGAGGAAGGGACATCACCACGAACCGGAAGTCGGCCAGGTCTTCCGTGGTCTGGAACGCGGCCGCAGCGGAGTCTTCCCCAGCGTATGCCACGACCCTCGCGCCGGCGAGGTCCCGTCCGGCGGCCTCGAGCACCAGGGTTCCACCTCGCTCGAGCGCCCACTCGACCCGCCGCGCGGCGGAGCCGCGGCGCTGCTCCACGTGGAGTCTGAGCGCGTCCCGGCGCTTCTCCAGCCTGGTGACTCCACCCGACGCCACCCAACCATCCGTCGCCGGGCCGAAGTCGTCCACAAACCGGAACTCCTCCAGCGGCGGTGCCGCCGGCACTGCCGTCCACTCGCCCATTCGGCCAGGGGAGTTCGACTCGCCCCTGATGCCGTGCCGGCGGTACAGCCAGCCGAGGTCGGGAGCACTATCGCCCGAGGAGCCCGCGTCGAGTCCACGCACACCGGCCCGAGTCACACGTGAGAGGCTGTCGCGCTCGCGGGGGGTCGCGTTGTCACGGAAGGCGGAATTGACGATAGCGGCCCATCCCCCTCCCCCGTACCGCCAGTTCTTCCGGCGCTCGCGCAGCCCCACCCCATTCCCGATGACTTCCGTGTTCAGGATCACCGGCTCCGAGCGGTCCTTCACCTCGATTCCTCGGGCGCCGCCCTCGATCAGGTTGTTGAAGATCAAGGGCCGGCTCGCCTCACCCACCGAGATCCCCTTGTCGCCCGAACCCCGGATCACGTTGTCGACGATCCGCGGTGTCGAGGTCATGAGGTCGATCGCGTCGCCGCCGCTCTCGGCGAACGTGTTGCCTCGAATCTCCCCTGAGGAGATGTCGAAGTCCACGGCATCGGAATTCGCCCGCACGAACCGGGAGTTGGTCAGGCTGACCTCGGCATGGAGCGCGTGAAAGGTATCGTCGCTCCTGAGGTTGTCCTCGAATGTGACGTGGTCGAACACCACCTTGTTGGCTCTATGGACGTTGACCATCCCGATGTACTCGATCCGGTCGACCAGGGCGCCGCCGCCCTCCACGAACTCGGCCCAGCGGATCACGCTGCCGTCGGCCCCATGATCCTGCAACGCGAATGCCCCCCAGGGTCGGCCCCGCTGCTGCGGCAGTATCCTGATCGGGCTCGCCTCGGTCCCCTGTGCCATCACCAGGCCGCGTGACACGATGGACACGTCTGGGGCCAGACGCAGCGTGGTTCCGGGCGCGAGCACCAGGGTATCCGATTGGCCGACCTCGATCGTCCGGTCGAGCTCGATCGTGCCGGAGAGCTGAATCGCGCGGCCCAGCTCCCGGGGGTACTGCCACGGATGCCATCCGCTCGGCGGCCGGATGGTGGAACCGGCTGGCCACGGCACCAGGCTCGCTCCCGCTCCGGTCACGCGATTGACCAGCACCGGTACCGGGGGTTCGTCGCTCTGCACTCCGTTGAGGAACAACCGGTAGGCGATGTGGCCGGCGGAGACTCCAGGTGTATCGGTGGCCCATCCTGCGAGCAGCGGCACCGGAGCCGTCAATCGCAGCCGGCGCCCGGATTCGGTCGCCTCGATCCGGGCCGGCACTGCGGGATCCGACGCATCGAGTACGCCGCTTCGGTTCCGATCGATCCTGAGCTCCGGTCGATCCCCCGACCCGGCCGGCAGGTCGAACGCCACGAGGTTGGCGCCGACCCGGCCGCGAGTCTCGAAGTCCATCACGACCTGAGAGCCATCCCGGCTGGAATGAAACGCCACCGTGTCTTCTTCCAGCCATCGCCGCAGCAGGGCGACGTTCCGGCGGAGCGTGCCGAGCGCTGCCTCGGAGGAGCCGACGTCGGGCACCAGGCCTCGCCGACCGCGGTCAAACTCGAGGTAGGGGCCGCATCGCCGCTCCACCGATTGCAGCAGACTGTCGCCGACCCTGAGGATGCCGTCATCGGCCACCCGGCGGCCGATCTCCAGTGTCGTCGCGTCCACGATGAACGGATCCCGCAGCACGGCCTGGAACAGGTCATTGAGCGGACGCTCCGGCTGGGCAAGGTCGAGCAGGCGAGTGTCCCAGGGAATCGGATGGAGTCGTTGCGTGCTCGGGTCCTCGTACAGCAGCTGATTGTGGACCCGGTCCATGTGGTACGGGTCCCCCGTCACGAGGAGATAGGTGAAGAGACGGGCGTACTCGTCAGGGTCGAGGCGACGAAGCAGGCGCTGATGATCCGCGAAGGTCGTCCCCCGCAGGTCTTCGAGGAGCAGCTGGAGCTGGCCCGGTCCCGCCGAAGTCCAGCGGTCGTTCACGGCAGTGCGGTCCCAGAGGTAGGGGTTCTCGAACACGCTCCGCGGAACGTACTTGTAGTACTCGCCCCGTTCCGCGCGGTCAGCGCGGAAGATGTTGCCCGGCATCCGATCGAACGGCCGCAGGAAGGACTCATCCGGCAGTTCGACGAAGCGATAGGTGCCGTAATAGCGGCTGTTGAGGTAGACCGGCACCACCTCCGTCTCCGGCGTCAGGATACCGAATTCCGTGCCGAGGCGATTGGCCAGATAGGAGGGGACGACATCCTTGACCGACAGGCCAAAGGAGCGGAAACGCTTGAAGAACTCGTCGCGCGGGGTGCGCACCGTCAGCGATCGCTTGTCGGTGAGCCAGTGGATGCTGTTGTCACCCCGCTTGCGCAGCCGGACCGGGACGGTCGTGGACCCATAGTCCAACTGGCCATCCACCCATTCCCCCCACATGGCGAGCGGGTCGCCCTGCATCGCATCCCATGTCCGGCCGTCCACGGTGAGCCGGATGACATCGTACCCGCCGCCGTCGGGGTTGAACTGATGGCGGAGCGCGAGGGTCGCCGGAAGCCGCCGCAGGGCGTGAATTCGCGCACTGAACGAGGCCGTCACGCTCTGCCGAATCGACCACCAGTCGTCGAACTGGCGGGCTCGGGCGTAGTCGTACACCGCGGAGCCGAACAGCACCACGACCAGCGTGACGGGCAGCAGGCTCAGCAGGAACGCATCCCACAGGCGAAGGCCGGCCCAGGCGCGGGCAATCACGCCTTCGCGCGGCCGTGTTCCCGCGCGCGAAATCGCGCCGCTACCGCCCGCCATCCTGCCCCTCTTCCGGCCCCTCGACCACTACGAACTGTCGGCCGATCACGGTATCGGCAGCCTCGGTTGATGGGAGGGTTACCGTGCGCTCCATGGCGGAAGCGAGGCC
>JAOUIC010000096.1 GCA_029884275.1 Gemmatimonadota bacterium
GGTTGTTGCGCCCGCCGCTCTTCCGGAGCGGCTCGAGCAGCGACTTCTCGGGTGTGGTCCGGGTGATCTCGGAGAAATCCGAGACCGACCGGAATCGCGTGCCGGGGGTGACCGGCTTGAACTGTCGGATGCCCATGTCAGCCCTCGAACACGGGGAGTGTCTCCCCGTCCTTCAGGATCACGATCGCCTTCTTCCACCGTCCGGTGAGCCCGCGGGTGCGGCCCCGCACCACCGTGTCGCGCCGGACCTGCATGGTGCGCACGCGCACCGCGGTCACTCCGAAGAGCTGCCGCAGTGCCTCGCGGATCTGGTGCTTGTTGGCCCCGGGGTGGACCTCGAAGGCGTATTCCTTCCGCAGCTGGTACGCGGCCGAGGACTTCTCGGTCACCACCGGCCGCACGATCGTCTCATGCAACGAGGCCATCTACTTGCCCCCCTTCTTCTTGCCGGCGGGCTTCTTCGCCGCGGACTTCCTGGCAGCGGGCTTGGGCTTGGCCTTGGGCGCCGCCTTGGCGGCCTTCGGCTTGGCCGCGGCCTTCTTCGCCACGGGCTTCTTCTCGGCCTTGGGCTTCTCGGCCTTCGCTGCCCGGGCGGGGCGCTCGGCCGGCGCCTTCGCGCCGTCGCGCGGCGCGGGGACGAACCGCCGGACAAAGGGCACCGGGCTCTCGCCGGCCAGAGCCGGCTCTTCCACGATCACCACCTCGGCCCACAGCACGTCATACGCGGCGGCATCGGCGTAGGGCAGTGCCTCGACCTTCGGGAGGTTGCGCGCGCTGAGGACCAGCGCCTCGCTCACGCCGTGCGTCAGCAGCAGCACTTTCCGTTCGGCCACGCCCAGCTTCTCCAGCAGGGCCACCAGTTCCCTGGTCTTCGGGCTCTGCTGCTCGAACCGCTCCACCACGTAGAGGCTGCCCTCGGCCGCGCGGGCGTTCAGCGCGCTGCGCCGGGCCAGCTGCTTCACCTTCCGCGGCATGGTGATGCGGTAGTCGCGGGGCTGCGGGCCGAACACCTTGCCACCGCCGGGCCACAGCGGTGAACGGATCGAGCCCTGGCGGGCGCGGCCGGTCCCCTTCTGCTTCCACGGCTTCTGGTTGCCGCCGGAGACGAAGCTCCGGGTCTTGGTCTTGGCCGTGCCCTGGCGCTGGTTGGCCAGATAGGCCGTGACGGCTTCATGCAGCACGGGCCGGTTCACGGTGCCGTCGAAGAACGCCTCCGGCAGCGGGAACGCGCCGCTCTTGCGCGCTCCGGCAGGGGAGAAATGCGGCGCCTCAATCATGGCGGCTCCTCCCATGCTGCTTGTTGACCACCAGAATGCCGTGCCTCGCGCCGGGGACCGCGCCCCGCACGAACAGCAGGTTGCGCTCCGCGTCCACCCTGACCACCCGAAGGCCCAGCTCGGTGTGGCGCTCCGCCCCCATGTGGCCCGGCATCCGCTTGCCCTTGATGACCCGGGACGGGTCGGTCCCGGCGCCGACGGAGCCCGGCTTCCGGTGACGGGTGTTGCCGTGCGACGCGGGCCCGCCGCCGATCCCGTAGCGGTGGACGACCCCCTGGAATCCCCGGCCCTTGGTCGTGCCGGTCACCTTGACCAGCTCGCCGGCCGCGAAGATGCCCACCGTGATCGTGTCACCCGCCTTGTAGCTGGCCTCCCCGGTCCCGAAGTCCCGCAGGATGTGGGGGGCCGCCTCGAGCGTCGCCGCCTTGGCGTGCCCCAGCTCCGCCTTGCTGGAGCGCTGCGGGGCCTTGGTCCCGTAGCCCAGCTGGACCGCGCCGTCCTTGACCTGTACCACGCGGCACGGCCCCGCCTCGATCACCGTCACCGGGATCGAGGTTCCGTCCTCCGCGAATACGCGCGCCATCCCGAGCTTCCGCCCGATCAATCCGTTCGCCATGGCTATTCGACCTTGATCTCCACGTCCACGCCCGCCGGGAGGTCGAGCTTGGTCAGCGCGTCCATCGTCTGCGGCCGGGAATCATTGATATCGAGGAGCCGCTTGTGGGTGCGGAGCTCGAACTGCTCCCGGCTCTTCTTGTCGATGTGCGGGCTGCGGAGCACCGTCCACCGCTCGATCTTGACTGGAAGCGGAATCGGTCCCGACACCTGCGCCCCGGTCTTTTCCGCCGTCCGGACGATGTCAGCCGCGGCCTGGTCCAGCACGCCGTGGTCGAACGCCTTCAGACGGATTCTGATTCTCTGCGCCATGCTCGCTCCTCGGTCTCCCGATTACTTCAGGACCTTCGTCACCACACCGGCGCCGACCGTGCGGCCGCCCTCGCGAATCGCGAACCGGAGACCCTCCTCCATCGCGATCGGGATGATCAGCGTGATGTGCATCTGGATGTTGTCGCCGGGCATGACCATTTCGACACCCTCGGGCAGCTCCACCGAACCGGTCACGTCCGTGGTCCGGAAGTAGAACTGCGGGCGATAGCCCTTGAAGAACGGCGTGTGACGGCCGCCCTCTTCCTTGGTCAGGACGTAGACCTCGGCGTTGAACTCGGTGTGGGGCGTGATGCTGCCCGGCTTGGCGAGCACCATGCCGCGCTCCACATCGTTCTTCTCGATGCCGCGGAGCAGGAGCCCGACGTTGTCGCCAGCCTGGCCGTCGTCCAGCAGCTTGCGGAACATCTCGACGCCGGTGACGGTGGTCTTCTTCTCTGCGTTGAACCCGACCAGCTGGACTTCCTCGCCGACCTTCACCTTGCCCCGCTCGATACGGCCGGTGGCGACCGTGCCGCGGCCGGTGATCGAGAACACGTCCTCGACCGGCATCAGGAACGGCTTGTCGACTTCGCGCTTGGGCTGCGGGATATAGCTGTCGAGCGCGTTGAGCAGCTCCCACATCCGGTCGACCCACTGCTGGTCGCCCTTGATGGCGCCAGTGGCGGAGCCGCGGACCACCGGCAGCTCGTCACCTGGAAACTCGTACTTGCTGAGCAGCTCCCGCACCTCGAGCTCGACCAGGTCGAGCAGCTCGGGATCGTCAACCAGGTCGCACTTGTTCAGGAACACGACGACTGACGGCACGTTCACCTGCCGCGCCAGCAGGATGTGCTCGCGAGTCTGCGGCATCGGGCCGTCCACCGCGCTCACCACCAGGATGGCGCCGTCCATCTGCGCCGCGCCGGTGATCATGTTCTTGACGTAGTCGGCGTGCCCGGGGCAGTCGACGTGCGCATAGTGCCGCTTGTCCGTGGAATACTCCACGTGGCTGGTCGCGATCGTCAGGATCTTGGTCGCGTCGCGGCGGCCCTGCGATTCGGACGCCTTGGCGACCGTGTCGTAGGGGATGTAGGCCGACAGGCCCTTGTCCGCCGTCACCTTGGTCAGGGCGGCGGTGACGGTGGTCTTTCCGTGGTCCACGTGGCCGATGGTGCCGACGTTCACGTGGGGCTTGGTACGCTCGAATTTCGCCTTGGCCATGGCGCGTCCTCGTGGTTAAGCTTTCTTCTTGGCGATGATCGCTTCCGCGATCGACTTCGGGACTTCCTCGTAGTGATCGAACTCCATGGAGTACACCGCCCGGCCCTGCGTCATGCTGCGGAGCTGAGTGCTGTACCCGAACATCTCCTTCAGCGGCACGTGTGACGCCACGACCTGCGCCTCGCCCCGCTGGGTCATGCCCCCGATCTTGCCGCGGCGGCCGGAGAGGTCTCCGACCACGTTGCCCAGGAAGTCGGCCGGGGTCACCACCTCGACCTCCATCACCGGCTCGAGGATGATCGGCCTGGCTTGCTGGGCCGCCGCCTTGAAGGCCATCGATCCGGCGATCTTGAACGCCATCTCGGAGCTGTCCACGTCGTGGTAGCTGCCGAAGACCAGCGTCGCCTTCACATCTACCACCGGGTACCCGGCCTGGATGCCGTTCTCCAGCGCCTCGCGGATCCCCGCCTCGACCGGCTTGATGAACTCCCGCGGGATCACACCGCCGATGATCTTGTCCTCGAACACGAACCCCTCGCCCGCCTTGGCCGGCTCGAGGTGGATCACCACATGGCCGTACTGGCCCTTGCCCCCCGACTGCCGGATGAACTTGCCTTCGACCTTCTCGACCTTCCGGGTGATGGTCTCGCGGAACGCCACCTGCGGTGCCCCCACGTTGGCCTCCACCTTGAACTCCCGCTTCATGCGGTCGACCAGGATCTCGAGGTGCAGTTCACCCATGCCGGCGATGATGGTCTGCCCCGTCTCCTGGTCGCTGCGCACCCGGAAGGTCGGATCCTCTTCCTGCAGCTTCTGCAGTGCGATCGCCAGCTTGTCCTGGTCCGCCTTGGTCTTCGGCTCGATGGCGACGTCGATCACCGGATTCGGGAACTTCATCGCCTCGAGGATGATCGGCTGGTCCTCGTCGCACAGCGTGTCGCCGGTTCGCGTGTCCTTGAGGCCGATCGCCGCGCCGATGTCCCCGGCCAGCACTTCCTGGATCTCCTCCCGCTTGTTCGCGTGCATCTGCAGCAGGCGGGCGACCCGCTCCTTCTTGTCCTTGGTCGCGTTGTACACGTAGCTGCCCGCGGTCAGCTTGCCCGAGTACACCCGGAAGAAGGTCAGCCGGCCCACGTAGGGGTCGGTGGCGATCTTGAAGGCCAGCGCCGCGAACGGCGCCTCGTCCTTCGGCGTCCGGGTGATGTGCTCGTTGTCGTGCAGCGGCACATGACCCTGAATCTCCTGCACGTCCGTCGGGCATGGCAGGTAGTCGATCACGGCGTCGAGCAAGGCCTGCACGCCCTTGTTCTTGAACGAGGCCCCGCACAGCACCGGCACGAAACCGTGTTTGAGCGTGGCGTTGCGGATCGCGCCCCGGATCTCCTGCTCCGTCAGTTCCCCGCCGCCCAGGTACTTCTCGAGCAGCGCGTCCTCATGCTCGATCGCCACCTCGATCAGATCGTGCCGGAACTTCGCCGCCTGCTCCTTGTACGCATCGGCGATCGGCATCTCGGTGAACGTCTTCCCCAGCGTCTGGTCGTCGAACACGACCTCCACCTGGCGGATCAGGTCGATGTGGCCGGTGTAGGTGTCCGACGAGCCCACCGGCAGCTGCAGCGGATGCGCCTTCCGGGTCAGCCGGTCCCGGATCATGTCCAGGCAGTGGAAGAAGTTCGCGCCGATGCGGTCCATCTTGTTCGCGAAGATCAGCCGCGGCACCCCGTAGCGGTCCGCCTGACGCCACACCGTCTCGGTCTGTGGCTCCACCCCGGCCACCGAGTCGAGCAGCGTCACCGCGCCATCCAGCACCCGGAGACTGCGCTCCACCTCCGCCGTGAAGTCCACGTGGCCGGGGGTGTCGATGATGTTGATCCGGTAGAGCTCCTCATTCCGGAGCCAGAAGCAGGTGGTCGCCGCCGAGGTGATTGTGATCCCCCGCTCCTGCTCCTGCTCCATCCAGTCCATCGTCGCGGCGCCTTCGTGCACCTCACCGATCTTGTAGTTCTTGCCGGTGTAGTACAGGATGCGCTCGGTCGTGGTGGTCTTCCCGGCATCGATGTGTGCCATGATGCCGATGTTCCGGTACCGACTGAGCGGTGTGTCGCGCGCCATCTAGGTTTCTTGTCTCTCTTCGCGTTGGCGCGCACCGCGTGCGCGCTGACCCATGCTGCGTCTACCAGCGAAAAAACGGGGCGACCAAGCCCGGGAATCCCCGGCGGTATCGCTCCGCGAACGTCGGGGCTCGCGCCCTCGGACGTGGACCATTGCAGGTCCTTCGCTTGCTTTGGGCTCCAGGAGCCCTTCGGAAGGATCGGAGGTGGCTGGCGGAGTCCCGATGCCCCGGGGCCGGCCGGTCACGCGATCCGGATTGTACTCATCCTGCTGGGACCGGATCCATCCCGGTTCCCGGAAAGCCCGGTAAAGGTAATCCTTTCCCCTTCTCTGTCAACGGGTTCCCGCGGGACGAATGGCCCTGGCCGAGAAAGCCGGCCGGAACGGGAAAACAGAGAGGCGGGACCGGATCCGGCCCCGCCTCGACCCTCCCCCAGCGCCGGCAGCTACCAGCGATAGTGCGCGAAGGCCCGGTTGGCCTCGGCCATCCGGTGGGTGTCTTCCTTCTTCTTGACGGAGTTCCCCTCGCCCTTGGAGGCCAGGATCAGCTCCGCGGCCAGGCGCTCCTGCATGGTCTTCTCGGTGCGGGCCCGGGAGAAGTCGATGACCCACCGCATGGCCAGCGCCGCGCGCCGGTCGGGGCGGACTTCGACCGGGACCTGGAGCGAGGCGCCGCCCACCCGGCGGCTCTTCACTTCGAGACTCGGCTTGACGTTGTTGACCGCCTGCTTGAACACCGTCACCCCGGGCTGGCCGGTGCGCTCCTCGATCAGGTCCATCGCCGAGTAGAACACCCGCTCGGCCACGCTCTTCTTCCCCTGGCTCATGAGGGCGTTGATGAACTTCGAGACGGTCTGACTGTCGTACCGCGGATCGGGCGGCACCGGCCGGCGGACGGCCTTGTTGCGACGGCTCACTTCTTCCCTCCCGCTGCGGCTTCCTTCGGCCGCTTGGCGCCGTACTTGGAGCGGCTGCGCCGCCGGTCATTGACGCCGGCTGCATCGAGCGCACCGCGAACGATGTGGTATCGCACGCCCGGCAGGTCCTTCACCCGGCCACCCCGCACCAGCACGATCGAGTGCTCCTGCAGGTTGTGCCCCTCGCCCGGGATGTAGGCGATGATCTCGAATCCGTTCGTGAGGCGGACCTTCGCCACCTTGCGGAGCGCCGAGTTCGGCTTCTTCGGCGTGGTAGTGTAGACCCGCGTGCACACGCCGCG
>JAOUIC010000097.1 GCA_029884275.1 Gemmatimonadota bacterium
GCGCCAGTTCGGTGGAGGTGGACGGCGACTGTGTGGTCATGCGGCACCTCTACACCGAGCGACGGGTAACGCCGCTCAACCTCTACCTGAGGCAGGCGGAAGGGAGGAGCGCGATCGACGCCGTGACCGACTTCGGCCAGGCGGTCAAGGACCTCGCCGCGGCGAACATCTTCACCGGCGACATGCTGCTCAAGAACTTCGGCGTGACCCGGCACGGCCGGGTGATCTTCTACGACTACGACGAGCTCTGCCTCCTGACCGAGTGCAACTTCCGCCAGATCCCCGCCGCCCGGTACGAGGAGGATGAGACCGGGGCCGAGCCGTGGTTCAGTGTCGGGGAGCACGACATCTTCCCGGAGGAGTTCCGGCGGTTCATGTCGCTGCCCGGTGAGCTGGGCGCCCACTTCAACGCGGTCCACGGCGACCTGTTCACCGTTGAATTCTGGAAGCGGATGCAGCAGCGGGCCGAGGCGGGGGAGATCATGGACGTCTTCCCCTACAAGCCGGCGCGGCGGCTGCGCATGGGATGATACCCCTTCGTCACCGAACCGTGACTGACCGGGCCCATCATCCAGTCCCATTCAGACCAAGTCGAGCTTCCTGTGTCCCGATCGATCAGCCTCCTGGTCGCCCTGCCTGCTGTGTTCGCCGCCTGCACCCCCACCCCCGCCGCACCGCCGGTGCCCGAGCTCGGAACACCACGGCGGATTCGCCTCGCCCCGGTGGCCGAGCTGGCCAAGGTCAACGGGGTGCCAGTGGAGCAGGGGGGATTTGGTTCCGGCCTGGCCGTCACCGGCGGGTCCTGGTACTTCCTTACTGATCGCGGGCCGAACGTCGACCTCGCGACCGCGGATCACAAGCTCTTTCCTGTGCCGGGCTACGCGCCGCGGATCGGCGAGTTCCGGTGGCGGCGAGACAGCCTGGCCTTTGTCCGCCAGATCACCCTGCACCTGCCCGACGGGCATCCGCTCTCCGGGCTACCCGCGCCCAAGGGGCTCGGGGCGAGCGGTGAGGTGGGCCACGGGCTCGACGGCGCCGAACTCGCGCCTGACGCGAACGGGGTGGACACCGAGGGACTGGTCGCGCTCCCCGATGGCAGCTTCTGGGTGTCGGAGGAATACGGCCCCTGGCTGCTGTACGTTGATCGTGACGGGACGGTGCGGGAGCGGGTCGGGCCCTTCCCGGGGCCGGGACGCCGGCTGCCGGCCGTGCTGGCGAGTCGCCGGAGCAATCGCGGCATGGAGGGTCTCGCGCTCGTTCCGGGAACCATGACGCTCGCCGGCCTGATGCAGGGTCCGCTCGACAACCCCAAGGCGGCGGGGCGGAATTCACGGGCGCTTCGCCTGGTGCTGTTCGATACCAGGAGCGGGACCAGCCGGCAGCTCGTGTACCTGACGGAGGCGCCCGGCAACCGCATCACGGAGGTCGCCGCGGTGTCCGCCACCCGGTTCCTCGTGGTCGAGATCGACGGCAAAGTCCCGCGTCACCCGACCGATCCTTCCCGGTTCATGCGAATCATGCAGGTCGACATCACGGGCGCCACGGACGTGAGCGATTCCGCAGACGGGCCACGGGGGCGTTTGTTCGGCGGCAGAACCCTCGAGGAACTTCCCTCCGACAGTCTCGCGGCCTTGGGCATCACCCCGGCCAGCACGCGCGTCGTCGTGGATCTGCTCGATCCCGCCCTCGCCTATCCCTACGACAAGCCCGAGGGACTGGTCGTCGTCGATCGACAGACCATCGCGCTGGTGAATGACGACGACTTCGGCATCGATGCCGACGGCAAGGGTGGCATCGGACCCAAGCGGGGTGCCGACGGCGCCGTGATCGGCAACGAAGTCTGGCTGCTTCGGCTGGCGGCCCCGCTGCAGGACAGCCGCTAGCCACACCACGGAGGCCCTCATTAGCTTCGGCCTCCGTGACTCTGCTCTCCCTTAGCGGCATCGCCATCCAGTACGGTGCCGCCCCTCTCCTCACCGGCGTCACCCTTACCATCGCCCGCGGCGAGCGGTGGGGGGTCATCGGCCGGAACGGGAGCGGCAAGACCTCCCTGTTCCGCGCCATCACCGGCGAGCTCGACCCGGAGCTCGGCTCGATCTCCCGGCAGCAGGGACTCCGGCTCGCCGTCCTCGACCAGCACCGCGACTTCGCCGGCGCCGTCACGGTGTGGGACGCCGCCTCGGCCGCCTTCGCGCCCCTGCTCGCGCTGGAGCGCTCGCTGGCCGAGCAGGCCGACCGCATCGGCGAGTTGGGCGACAATGCCACCCCGGAGCTGCTGGCGCGCTACTCGCACGACCTCGAGCGCTTCTCTCACGAGGGGGGCTATGAGGTGCCGGCCCGGGTCTCCGCCGTGCTGCACGGGCTCGGGTTCGACCCCGCGCTGGCGCATACCCAGACGGTGGCGACCCTGAGCGGGGGAGAGCGCGGGCGCCTCGCGCTGGCGAGCCAGCTGGTCGTGCCGGCGGATCTCTTCCTGCTCGACGAGCCCACCAACCACCTCGACCTCGACACCACCGAGTGGCTCACCGGCCACCTCAAGGGGCTCGACGCGGCGGCGCTCATCATCAGCCACGACCGCGCCTTCCTCGACGCCGTCGCCGACCACACCCTCCACCTCGAGAACGGGACCGCCGTTTCGTATGACGGGGGCTATTCCGCCTTCGTCCGCCAGCGCGAGGAACGCCGCCTCGCGCAGCAGCGCGCCTTTAGCAAGCAGGCCCGCGAGATCGCCGCCGAGGAGGACTTCATCCGCCGCAACATTGCGGGACAGAAATCGGCGCAGGCCAAGGGCCGTCGCCGCCGGCTGATGCGACTCCCCCGGCTCTCGCCGCCACCTGGTGAGGACGGCGCGATGGCGGTGCGGTTCCAGTCCACCGGTCGCGGCGGAGACCAGATCATGGTCGCCGACGGACTGCGCGTGGCTGTGGGGAACCGGGTCCTGCTCGAACGCTTCACCGGCAGCATCCGCCGGGGGGATGTGGTGGGGCTGGTCGGCCCGAACGGCGCGGGCAAGAGCACCCTCCTCGCCACCGTGCTCGGCGAGCGGGCGCCGGAGAGCGGCACCGCCCGCTGGGGCGAGTCCAACACCGTGGCGGTCTACCGCCAGGATCTGGCCCAGGTGCCGCGCGACAAGTCGCTGTTCGACATCATCCACGACCTGCGCCCGATGTGGACCCGGGGACAGGTGATGAACCATCTCGGCCGCTACGACTTCTCCGGCGACGCCTCGCTCCGGATCGCGGGGTCGCTCTCCGGCGGTGAACTGGCCCGCGTGGCCCTCGCGATGATGGCGCTCGCCACCGCCAACGTGCTGGTGTTCGACGAGCCGACCAACCACCTCGACGTCGAGTCCATCGAGGCGCTGGAGGACGCGGTCGAAGGGTATGAGGGCACGGTGATCTTCGTGAGTCACGACCGCGCGCTGCTGCGGGCGCTGTGCACCCGGGTCTGGAACCTGGAGCACGGGCATCTCACCGACTACGACGGCAGCTTCGCCGACTGGGAGGCGGCGCGCGAGGAGCGCCGCCGGGCGGCGGAGGGCGCGGTGCGGGCGGCCGAAGTGGCGCGCAAGGCGCGCGAGCGGGCCGACCCGGGACGCCCCCAGGCCGGCCGCCGGTCACAGCAGTCGGAGTTGCGGACGGCGCGCCGCGCCCTCGAACAGGCCGAGGTCGAGGTCCATGGGCTGGAGTTGCGCGAGACCGAGCTCAACACCGCCCTCGCCGACCCCGAACTGTATGCCGCCGCCGGGGCAGAAGCCCGCGCCCAGGACCTGTCGCTGGAGCTCGACCGGGTGCGCGCCGCGGTCGCGATCGCGTACCAGCGGTGGGAGCGCGCCGCTGCCGAGGTCGAACGACTCACCGCCTCGGTGACGCCGGACCCGGCATGAACCCGCTCGCCCGGGCGCGCCTCGAGGTTCTCGGCGCGGCGTTCCTCTTTTCGACCGGTGGCGCCGCGATCAAGGCCGCCGACTTCACCGGCTGGCAGATCGCCGGACTCCGCAGCGGGGTCGCCGCCATCGCCGTGTGGCTGCTCATACCGTCATCGAGGCAGCTCCGCCGCGGCGTGGCGAAGACCTCGCTGATGGTCGCGCTGGCCTACGCCGCGACACTCACCCTGTTCGTGCTGGCCAACCGGCTGACGACCGCCGCCAACACCATCTTCCTGCAGGCGACCGCGCCGATCTACATCGTCCTGCTGGGGCCGCTGCTGCTGCGGGAGCGTGTGCACCGCCGGGACCTCGGCTTCCTGGCGGCGGTCGCGGGTGGGATGGCGCTCTTCTTCGTGGGAAAGCAAGCCACCTTCGCCACCGCTCCCAATCCGCTCGCCGGTAACATCCTGGCGGCGATCTCGGGCGTGACCTATGCCGGGCTCCTGCTCGGCTTCCGATGGCTCGGGACCCGCGGCGCGTCAACCACCTCGCCAGTGGCCTGGGGGAACCTGCTGGCGCTGCTGCTCGCGATCCCGAATCTCCTCCCGATCGGCGCTCACGGGGCGGGTGACTGGGCCATCATCGCCTATCTCGGCGTCTTTCAGATCGGGCTGGCCTATTACCTCCTCACCCGGGCCGTGGCGCACCTGCCGGCGCTGGAGCTGTCGCTGCTCCTGTTCCTTGAACCGGCGCTCAGCCCGCTGCTCGCCTGGCTGGTGCACGGGGAGTACCCTGGTCCCTGGGCGCTTTCCGGTGGCATCGTGATCATGGGGGCGACGGCGCTCAAGACCCTGATCGAGTCCAGGCCCGTCCGGGCTGAGCCGGCATGACGAGCCTCCTTGAAACGGTTCGAGTGCGGAACGGCCGCGCCCCGCTCTGGCCTCTCCACCTGCGGCGGCTGGCTCGGAGCTGCGAGGCGCTGGGGGTGCCGTTTCCGTCGGTGCTCAAGGTACCTGCGGGCGGTCCCGACCGTGTCCACCGGCTGGAGGTCGGACCGGGGGGAGTCGCGCTGGCCGAGCGCTCGGTTCCGCCGCCGGCTCCGGTCCGGCTGGTGACGACTTCGACCGTTCACCCCCGCTATCCCCACAAGGTGACAGCGCGGCAAGCGTTCGCCGACGCCGACCGGGAGGCCGCGCGGCTGGGCGGGGACGCGGCCCTGCTCCTGACCGGTGGGGGACTCGTGGCCGAGGCCTCGATCTGGTGCCTGTACTGGTGGGAAGGCGACCGGATCTTCGCTCCCGCACTCGAGCTGGGCATTCTCGAGGGCGTCTCCCGGATGCGGGTCGAGGAGATCGCCGGCCCGGTCGCCGAGCGCAGGGTGGGGCCGGAGGCGCTGGAGGGGCGCCCGGTCTTCGTCTCGAACGCGGTCCGGGGCATTGTCGAGGTCGAGCGTTTCGGTGCGCTGTCGGTGCCTGTTCACCCCGGCACCCGCCGGCTGGCCGAGGCGTTTTGGCCTTGACCCTCCGAGGGCCGGTCGGTAGTTTTTCCGGGCTCCGAGGCCGCCTTTTGAGCCTCCCGTGGTGGTTGTAGCTCAATCGGTTAGAGCGCCGGACTGTGGCTCCGGAGGTTGCGGGTTCGATCCCCGTCAGCCACCCTGGATCGAAACAGTAGGTCCGTAGCTCAATTGGTAGAGCACCGGTCTCCAAAACCGGGGGTTGCAGGTTCGATTCCTGCCGGGCCTGTCGGTTGGTGGTTGTCGCGCACCGCGGTGCGCCTGTATGCGTTGTGAACGCCGCTATCGTCTAGGGGCCTAGGACACAGCCCTCTCAAGGCTGGAACACGGGTTCGAATCCCGTTAGCGGTATGAAGGGAGCCGGGCCCCCAACGGCCCCATCGTCTATCGGTCAGGACGCGACCCTTTCAAGGTCGAAAGACGGGTTCGATTCCCGTTGGGGCTATTCTCAAGGTGTTGGGCAGGCCTCCGTGCCTGCCTTGTTCGGGCGGGCCTCGTGCCCGCCCTTTGCGCCGCTAGCTCAATTGGCAGAGCAAGTGACTCTTAATCACTAGGTTGTAGGTTCGATTCCTACGCGGCGCACTTGCCATACGGCGACTCCTTCCGGGGTCGCCTTTTTGTTGGGCTGGCAGGCCTGCTGCCAGCGTCCGGCTCCGGAAGCTCTCACCCGCCCTTCAATTTCCGTTCATGAACTCGGTCCCAGGATTGACCATCCTGTTCGGTTCGTTGCCTCAGACTCCGCCACCGGAGGCCCCTCATGTCCTCGCACCATTCCGAGCCTGTCCTCGACCGCCGCGGCTTCGTGCGGCTGACTGCTTCCACCGGCCTGCTCGGCGCCGCCGGTCTCTCGATGCTCACCAGCTGCTCTGACCACACCATGACGGGGATGGATCACGCCCCGATGGGGGGCGCAAAGCCGGGTGGCACCCCGACCAGGAATCCGTTGCGCATCCCGCCCACCGTCAACGTCGGGCCCTCGGAACTCACCCTCACCGCCGCGCCGGGCAGCGCGGATCTCGGTGGGGGACGGATTTCGACCGCACTCGAGTACAACGGCGAGTTTCCCGGCCCCACTATCCGGGCCTCCAGTGGCGATCGGGCTACTATCTCGCTGGTGAATGGGCTCTCGGAGGAGACGATTACGCACTGGCATGGCATGCTCGTGGACGACGTCAACGACGGGCATCCCCGCTTCGCGATCGGTCCGGGCGGAACGTACCGGTACGCCTTCACCGTCAACCAGCGGGCCGCCCTCAACTGGTATCACCCTCATCCCCACATGCTGACCGGCAAGCAGGTGGCACTCGGCCTGGCCGGCGCCTTCATCGTGAACGACGCCGAGGAAGCCAGCCTGGGGCTCCA
>JAOUIC010000098.1 GCA_029884275.1 Gemmatimonadota bacterium
TGAACGAGGGCGTCGTGGACCCCGTGAAATCGGCGGAGGCCGTGATGGACGGCAACACGAACACCAGCATCGCCGCGCGCCGGACCCAGGTCGCCTCGGCCACGAAGCCGGCGGCCTGCACGTAGTCCGGGTCGTACCGGGTGGCCTCCTTCAGCGCCTCGGCCAGGGTCACCTGCGGCAGTGAATCAACCTGTGCCTGGGGCACCTGTGCCAGCTGCAGTGCGGTCAACAACGGGAGCAGTATCATGCCATCCCCGCTGCGGATTCGGTCACGCCGCGGCGGCGGGCGCCCATCCGCTCGCGCACGGTCTCGAGTAGCACGTACACCACCGGCACGAGGTAGAGGGTCAGGAAGGTCGAGACGAACATGCCGCCGACGATCACGTAGCCCAGCGGCTGCCGGCTTTCCGACCCCGCCGAGAGACCGAGGGCGATCGGCAGCGCGCCAAAGATGGTGGCGAAGGCGGTCATCAGGATCGGGCGAAGCCGCACGCGGCCCGCCTCGAGCGTCGCCTCGAGGAGGCCCTTGCCCTGCTCGCGCAACTGGTTGGCGTACTCCACCAGCAGGATCGAGTTCTTCGACGCGAGGCCGATGAGGAGGATCATGCCGATCTGGCTGTACAGATTGAGCGTGGCCCCGGTGAAGAAGAGGGTCACCAGCGCGCCGGTCACCGCAAGCGGCACGGCGAGGAGCACGGTGAACGGGTGGACCAGCGATTCGAACTGCGCCGCCAGCACCATGTACACCACGAGCAGTGCCAGCAGGAAGGCGAAGTAGAGCGCGGTCCCGCTCTCCGCGAACTCGCGCAGCTCGCCGCTCAGCGCGGTCGATCCGCCACGGGGGAGGAGTTCGGCTGCCACGGCATTGAGGCTGTCGAGTGCCTCACCCAGGGTGAAGCCGGGGAGCGGATTGGCGCTGATGGTGAACGACGGCACCCGGTTGTAATGAAAGAGCCGTTGCGGGCCGACCCCTTCCGTTACGGTGGTGACGGCGGCGAGGTTCACCAGCTGGCCCTCGCGGCCCCGCACGTAGAGCGCCGTCATATCTGACGGCGTGGCGCGGTCTTCGGGGCTCAGCCGGACCATCACGTCATACAGCTTGTTGTCGCGCGTAAAGGTGCTGACCCGCCGGCCGCCGAGCATCGTCTCGAGCGTGGACCCGACGGCCGACACGGAGACGCCGAGATCCTCCGCGCGGTCGCGGTCGTAGCGCACCGTCAGCTCCGGCTTGTTGACCTTCAGGCTCGACTGCACGTTGACCAGGCCGTTGATCTGGCTGGCGCGGGCCAGGAAGGCGGGCATGACGGCCGTGAGCGAATCGAAGTCGGGATGCTGGACCACGAACTGGACCGGGCTCCCGAAGCCGCCGATCGGCGACGGGGAGAAGGCGTACGCCTGGACGCCGGGGATGCCGAAAAGCTGTGGCATGATGCCGCCGATAACCTCCTGCGTGCTCCGCACCCGGTCCCGCCAGTCCTTCATGTTCACGAACAGGAACCCACCGCTGACATCTCCACCGAAACCGACGACGCTGAAGTAGGAATTGATGTCGGGCACGCCCGCCATGATCGCCTCGACCTGCTGCTGGTAGCCGTCGGTATACTCGATGGTCGAGCCCTGAGGCGCCGTCGTGGACGCCATGAAGAAGCCGCGATCCTCCGCCGGAATGAACTCACGCTTGAGCACGTTGAAGGTCACGTAGGCCACGAGCAGCGAGAGCGCCGCGCCACCGAGCACAAACGCCCGGTGGCGGATGGCCCAGGCGAGGGTCGCCGCGTAGGTGACCGCGAGCCAGTTGAGGGCCCGTTCGAGGCGCTGGTAGACGGCCCCGTGGCTCTTGGGGACCCGGAGGATCCTGGCGCAGAGCATCGGCGTCAGGGTCAGCGCCACGAATCCGGAAATCACGACTGAGCCGGCCAGCGCCACGCCGAACTCGTTGAAGAGCCGGCCCGTCGTCCCCTGCAGAAACGCCAGCGGCGCGAAGACCGCCACGAGGGAGACCGTCGTGGCAATCACCGCAAACCCGATTTCGCTGGTGCCGCGCATGGCCGCGTTCTCGGGCGTCTCGCCAAGTTCTTCCTGGTGCCGGTAGGCGTTCTCCAGCACGATGATAGCGTCGTCCACCACGAGACCGATGGCCAGGATGAGCGCCAGCAAGGTGAAGGTGTTGATGGAAAACCCGAGGAAGTACATCACCCCGAAGGCACCGATGATGGACACCGGAATCGCGAGGCCGGGGATGATGGTGGCGCGCAGGTTCCGGAGGAAGAGGAAGATGATCACGACCACCAGGCCGAACGCCAGGAAGAGCGTGTCGATGGTCTCGCTGATGGAGCGCTTCACATAGATGGACTGGTCGAAGGCAGTGCGGAGCTGGACGCCGGCCGGCAGCGCCTGCTCGATCAGGGGCAGCGCGGCACGGATCGAGTCCGCCACATCCACCATGTTGGCCTTGGACTGGCGCACGATCCCGACGGCGACCGCCGAAGTTCCGTTGAACCGCAGCATGCTCCGTTCGTCGCGGGGACCGAGTTCGACCTGGGCGAGGTCACTGAGCCGAACGAGCTGGCCATCCTGGTTGGCGACAACGAGATCCCCGAACTCCTGGGGCGTCCTGAGTTCACCCAGGGAACGGACGGTGAACTCCCGGTTGTCCGACTCGATCCGGCCGGCGGGAATCTCGACGTTTCGGCTGCGGATGGCGGCCTCGACGTTCTGGACCGTCAGGCCGCGTGCGGCCAGCTCCTTGGCCGAGATCCAGACTCGCATCGAGATGCGGCGCTCGCCGGCAATGAAGGAGTTGCCGACGCCGGGGATGGTCTGCAGCCGCTGCTTCACGATGCGGTCGCCGATGTCGGACAGATCAAGCAGGGTGTAATTGGCGCCTGAGAGGGCCAGCCAGTAGAACGGCTGGGCATCGGCGTCCTGCTTGGCGATGACCGGCTCGAGGACCTCGCGCGGGAGCCGGCCCCGGACCCGGCTCACCTTGTCGCGGACGTCCTGGGCGGCACTCTCGACGCTGCGACCGAGATTGAATTCGAGGGTGATATTGCTGGACTGCTCCCCGCTGGTGCTGGTCAGCGTCCGCAGCCCTTCCACCGTGCTCAGTTCCTCCTCGAGGATGTCGGTGACCGCAGACTCCATGACCCGGGGATTGGCACCGGGGAGGAAGGTCGAGACCGAGATGATCGGGGGGTCGATGTCGGGGTACTCGCGGACGCTGAGCCGCGTGTAGCCGATCGCGCCGAAAAGCACGATGGCCAGGCTCATCATCGTCGCGAGGACCGGCCGCTTGACTGCTGTATCGGAGAGAAACATGAGACCAAATTCCTGAGCGGGCCGGTGGCGCAGGGACTCCGGTGGACACCGGCCCCCGGTTCACGTGGCGAAATTGCTTGTACAGCTTGGAGTTACAATAGGTTCCCGCCATCGCGACGGGGTCTAGGATATACCTACGAACGTGGGAAGGAAAGGATTCCGACTGCGGCGGGGTCTGGCGGCTGCCCCTACGAGGTCAGGGGGCGGCCTTTCGGGCGAGGACCTGATCGATGACCGGGCCGGCGAAGAGCGCGATCATCGCGTTGACCAGCACCCCGATGAGAGCGGAGACAAAGGTGAGGGCGACCAGAATCAACCCAGCACCGACGCCGGCCAGCACCATTTCGACGAAGTTGAACATCCGAAGCTCCCCGGGGTTAACATCCCATGATCAGGGCAGTAGCTTATACGGGTTGGGGGCGGCCCGCAACTGGCGCCCACTCATACACTTCCCCCAATAATCAGAGGTCCCGATGCGACATATTCTTGCACTCACCGCACTCACTGTGGCGCTGGCCGCCCCGGCGATGGCCCAGGACCACCAGGCCGACCCCGACAAGGCTGTCGCGGGTGGCGGTTCCCTCCCGACCGGCTGGATGGCCCGGACCGACAAGGACGCCGCCATGACCAACGTGAAATTCGTGGACATGGCGCCCGGCTGGCATATCACCCTCGGGCCGGCAGCGATCTTCTATCGACCGGCCGATACGGTGAGCGGCAGCGCCCATGCGGTCGCCCTCCTGCACATGACCCCGCCGAAGCCGATGCACCCCGAATCGTTCGGCATGTTTGTCGGTGGACAGGACCTGCAGGGAGCGAACCAGTCCTACACCTACTTCCTGATCCGCGCCGATGGAAAGTTCATGATCAAGCGGCGGATAGGGGACAAGACCACCACGGTCGTACCCTGGACCGCCAACGAAGCTGTGAAGCCGGCAGACGATGAGGGGCTGTCGAGCAATGAGCTCTCGGTGCAGATCAAGGGCGGGAAGGTGTCGTTCATGGCCAACGGCAAGGAACTCTATTCGGCGAACGCCGCCGATGTCGACACCAAGGGTGTCGTCGGCGTCCGGATCAATCACAATCTCAGCATCCACCTCGAAAAGATGGAAGTCCACCGCATGTAGGAGTCGATCGGGCGGCGGTCGCAGGGGCGAGCCTCGTGTCCGCCCCTACCCCCGCCGGTCCAGCTCCCCGCGGGCCGCCGCACCCACCTCCCCCTCCGCCTCCCGAGCCACCCGCATCAACGCCTGCCTGGCCGCCCTGGTCGGCGAGGCCGCCAGCACCCCGACCACTTCGAGCCGTTGCGCCAGGGAAAACCCTCCCCGCGAGAGGAAGCTTCGCTTGCGCAGCGCCAGGGTGCTCATGGCCGCCGCGGCCTCCGGGGCCTCGATCCGGCCGAGGGCCGTGAGCATGCTCCGCCAGGTGGCGTGATCCCGCTCAGCTTCGATGGCGGCCAGCAACGGCATCGCCAGCGCCCCTCCCCCCCGCCTGCCAATGGCCGTCGCCGCGTCCTGTCGCGTCTCGGGGCTGGTGTGCGCCAGCCCCACCCGCAGCCCCTCGGTCCCGTACTGCGCCGGGTACCGCGCCAGCGCCTCGACTGCCGCCCCGCGCACCCGCGCGTCCGAATGGGCCAGCAGGGCGCGCAGCGGAGCCAGCGCCTCGGGGACCATCTGGCGGCCGAGGACATCCGCGGCGTGCCGGGCCTCATGCCAGCGCGGGCTGGCCAGCAGAGGGATCAACAGCGGGACGGCGTCGGGCATGCGGGCCAGCGCGTCGAGGAGGAACCGATGGGGCTCCGGCGACTCCGTCTTCCGAATCGCCTCCAGCATCAGCTCGGCCGCTTCCCCTCCCCGCCACTGCAGCACCTCGGCGGCCCGTGCCTGTTCCTCCGGGGTGCGGATCGCGTGCTCGATCATCCCGACCAGCAGGGGGCGGGACAGCGCACGCCTCGCCCGGATCGCGACGGTGCGGCGGTCGTGCTCCGGTACCCGGCCGCTGAGCCGAACCAGCGCCTGAGCCGCATGCAGCGCCTCCATCCAGGCGCCACGCTCACTCGACGAACCGAGTTCCGCGGTCAGTGCGGTCACCTCTGCGTCGAAGGCGGAGGAGGCGCGGTCATCCTCCTCCGCGAAGCGGTCGGCACCCATCAGGATCATCGGCGGCCGGCCGGCGGCGGGCTCCGGCCGTGCGGCCGCCCGCGCAATCGGAGCGATCTGCGTCACCATTTCGTACGTCAACGCGGAGTGCTCCGGAAGGGGGGCCTCGCCGCCAAGTGCGCGGGCGAGCACCTCCAGCGCCTCGGCCGGTGCCCCGGCCGCCACCGTGAGCACTTCGACCTGCCGACGGAGGAGATGCGACCGGAGGTTGGCGATGTCGTATTCGCCGGAGCGGAAGAGCCCCGCTTCAACGGTGGCAGGACTCGTGGCCACCAGCCCCACCACCTCCGCCAAGAGGGCACTGGCCTCGGCGGCCGCTTTCGGGCCGGCCCGGTAGGCGGCGATGAGGCGGCCGTAGGTGGCGGCAAAGGGAGAGAGCGGGCTCACCCGGCCTTCACCTCGGTCCAGATCTGGTAGTACCGCTGCGTGTCCTCGCCGAGGTCGCGGTAGAACTCGAGTCGCGTCAGTTCCTCGGCCGTTGGGTACGGCACGGGGTCGGCCAGCAGGGCGGTTCCGGGGGCGTTTGCGGTGCCATAGCCCGTGACGGTGGCGTTGCGGGCGGCGACCTCCGGCCGGAGCATGTAGTCCAGAAACTGGAGCGCTTCACGCACGTTCGGCGCGTTGGAGGGAATGGCCATCGTGTCCATCCAGATCGAGCTCCCCTCCCTGGGCACGACATAGGCAATTTCGGGCGACTCCACCGCCGCCTGGGCGGCGTCGCCATTCCACATCTGGGCCACCCAGACATCTCCCGCCACAATCTGGCCCCGCACCGGCGCGGAGATGTACGCCAGCAGATTCGGCCGCGCGGCCAGCGCATCCACCTTGGCCTGCCGGAGTTCTCCGGGATCAGTCGAGTTGACCGAGTGGCCGCGGTAGCGCAGCATCGCGCCGAGCACCTCCCGCGCGTCGTCCATCATGGTCATCGTCCCGGCGTAGGCCGGGTCAAAGAACACCCCCCAGGAGTCGGGCGGGGTGGCGAGCTTGTCGCGTCGCCATGCGATTCCTGATGTCCCCCACTCATAGGGCACGGCAAAGTCGGGATGTGGATTGGCCGACGGGGCCTGGAACATCGGCGCAATGTTGTCGCGGTTAGCAAGCGCCCCATTCGGGATCTGCAGGAGAAGCCCGGCGTCCACCAGCGAGGGGAGAAGGTAGCTGGTGGGAAAGAGAATGTCGTACCCCTGCGCGCCGGCAAAGAGCTTGGCGAGCATCTCCGCGTTGCTCTCGTAGGTGTCCACCGTAACGCG
>JAOUIC010000099.1 GCA_029884275.1 Gemmatimonadota bacterium
GTAGCCGTGGCCGAGATGGAGTTCGACGGCGTCGAACCCGGCGCGTTTGGCGAGACCGGCGGCGTCGGCGAAGCTGGTGACGACACCGGCGATGTCGGCCTCGCTCATCGCCCGGATCCACGGCAGCCCGCTCAAGGACCCATAGGCATTGAATGCCCGTGATGGTCCTGCTGGTGGGGGACCACCCGGTGCCCGGTACTTGGTGAAGCCGCCGCAGTGGGTCAGTTGAAGGCTGGCGGCCCCGCCGTGACGATGCACCGCGTCCGTCAGCGGCTTGAGCCGCTCGACCTGATCCTCGTCCATCAGGAGCTGCTCGGCGAAGGTGCGGCCGGCGCTGGCGACAGCGGCATAGGCGACCGTCGTGAGGCCGACCCCGCCTCGCGCCAGCTCGGCGTGATGCTCGACCAGGGCAGGGCCGGCGCGGCCGGCCGGGGTCATGCCCTCGTAGGTCGCCGACTTGATGATCCGGTTGCGGAGCGGGAGGCCGGCGAGGCGAAAGGGGGTGAATGCGCGACGCTCGGCCGGCGCGCCCGCGGCCTGGGTGGAGGGTTGCCCGCTCACGGCCTGGCGCGGACCAGTCCGCGGCGGCTGGCGGTGCGGACCAGCTGCGCCATGAACCAGCGGACCATCCAGGGGAAGGCGCGCTTGGTCAGGTCGAGCAGCACGCTGTCGAACTGGCCCCGGACCTCAGCGCGGTTGCGCCGTACCCCGCGGATGATGCGGCGTGCCAGCTTGTCGGGGGATCCGCCGTGCCGGAGCTGAAGCTGGCCCAACCGCCCGGTCAGCGCCGGGTCGCGCGAGCGGGCCGAAGCGAGGATCTGCGAGCTGGTGACGCCCGGCATCACGCAGGTGACGCCGATCCCGACGCTGTCGAGTTCGGCCCTGAGCGCCTCGGTGAAGCCGCGCACCGCGAACTTGGTGGCGCAGTAGGGCGACTGGAACGGCATGCCGGCGAAGCCCGACATGCTCGCCACGTTGACGATGTGTCCGTTCCCGGACCGGCGGAGCAGGGGGAGGAACAGCTCGCAGCCGTACACCACTCCCCAGAAGTTCACCGCCACGATCCGCTCGAACTCCTCCGGCTCCAGATGCTCGAACAGGGAGTAGATGGTCACCCCGGCATTGTTGACCAGCACATCCACCCGGCCGTGCCGGGCGAGCACCTCGTCGCGTACCCCTTCGAGCACCTGGCGGTCGCCAACGTCGGCGATGTGGCGAGACGCCGGCACTCCCATCGCGGCGACCTCCTGGTGCACGCCCTCGAGCCCCGCGTCGTCGAGGTCAACCAGCGCCAGGGCGCTGCCCTCCCGCGCGAACGCGAGCGACAGCGCCCGGCCGATGCCGCCGGCCGCGCCGGTGATGACCACCACTCGATCGCGCAGATCACGCATGCGAGGAGGGTGCCTTGCTCATTCGTGGGCTAGTGCAGCGGTAGCGCCTTCGGGTCCATCCACAGGATCTCCCACTCGCGGCCGTCGGACTCTCTCACTGGAAGTTCGGCCGAGAATGTGGCAGGCATGGCTCAATCCAACCCGTGGGCAGGAACAGTGTCAAGGGAACCGGGGGGCTCGGCCGGCCGTCAGTCGGGGGCGCTGGCCAACCGGCGTACCACGGCCTTGCGCAACTCCTCCAGCGTCAGCATCACGAGCGCGAACAGCCCAGCGAACAGCCAGACTTCGCTGCCGATCGGCGCGGTGCCGAAGGCGAGGTTGCCCCAGGATGTGTAGACGATCGCCAGGAGGAGCGCCAGTTCCGCCATGACGCCCCAGAGGATGGGAGGGTTGCCGAAGAGGCTGGTTGTGAACACCGAGTCGCGCGGGTGGCGGCAGAGGAAGACATTTCCCACCGGATTCCCCTGGCCGATGTGGTGGCGATCACCCGCATCAAGACGAGCAGTCCCTTCAATCGCATCGACGGCTATTTCGACTTCGGCTTCACCTATGCCAAGTCCAACCCAACAAGACCCTGCAGCTGACCTCGGCGCTCGAAGCGACCTACCTGCTCGAAGAGTGGGGCCTGTCCTTCAAGGGCGACATCCTCCCGCAGGACCAGGAGGGGGACGATGCCGAGGGCCCTACCCGCCGCTGGTCGGTCCAGCCGCGGGTGCAGCGCGACCTGTCCGGCACGTGGCTCCTGTACGCGCTGGCGCAGCTGCAGCAGAACCGCGAGCTCAACCTGCAGCTGCGTACCATGCTCTCGCCCGGAGCCGGGTACAACCTGTTCCGGACCAACGCGCATCAGGCCATCGCCTTCGTCGGCCTCGCGGCCCAGAATGAGCAGTACACCGACTCGACCACCGCCAGCGGCGAACGCGATGTGGACAGCTTCGCGGCCAGCCTGGGCGGGCAGTACCGGGCGTACCGCTACGACACCCCCGAACTCGATCTCACCCTCGGCTTCCGGCTCTCTACCGACAGCCGCCCCCCCCAGCGAGGACACCCCGGAGTCCGACTTCACGACCACCCTCTCGCTGTCCTGGAAGTTCTGAGCGGGGCTCTCCTCCGACGACGTCACCGATCGCGGCGGCGCTAGGCGGGATTCGTGGCGCGATAGATCTTCGTCGCCCAGAGCCAGCGGCTGCCCCGCTTCTGCAGTGTGACCATGCCCCGCGCCATCAGGTCCTCCACCACGGCCCAGTGATTCAACAGCTCGCCGCCGAGCGGATACCACTGCTCGGTGATCAGTTCGACCCTGGCGAACGACGACTCGGCCGCGCGCAGGATCTCCGCCTCGTGTGACAGCGTGAGCACCGGAAAGAAGATCTCGCCCCCGATCGTCAGGTGGCGTGGTGCCTGCTCGAGGATGGGGACGATCCAGCGGGTGCCGGACTCGCCGGCGTCGCTCCGGATCTGCGGCGGATACCAGCGGGACAGCCGGGCGACCGGCTCCGACATGCCGGCGACGTCGTCCACGATTACATCGAAGCGCCGGCCCGACCACGGCTCGAACAGGCTGCCCGCCCGGCACTCAATGGCGAGTCCGTGCCGCCCGGCGTTCTGTCGGGTCAGCGCGACGGCCTCCTCGCTGATGTCGGAGGCGGAGACCGCGGCGTCTGGCAGGATCAGCTTCTTCAGCACGACCGCCACCACCCCGCTTCCACAACCGAGGTCCAGAGCGGAGGTCCAGTTCGGGTTCACCGACTTGCGCACCGCTGCGAGGAGCAGCGTTGTCGTGCTGGTGGGAACGAAAACGTTCTCGCTCGTCGCCACCACGATGCCCTCGGTGTCGCCGAAGTGCTTGTCCCTGTACTCGAAGGACTGTGACGCCTCCATCGCCTTGCCCCTCCCGATCAGTGGTAGGTGACCCGTTCGCGCGCCTCTGCGGCCTCGTAGTGGTTGCCGGGGAAGCTCTCAGTCCAAAGCAGCGTCTCGTCGGCGTTGGCATTGTCGGCAGTGGTCCAGCCGTGCCCGATGCGCTCAATCATGGGTTGGTCGGGTCATATCCCCCCTCGCTGCGGCATCGGTTCGATTGTCCGCCTCTGCCTGTTCTCAACCTGACGACGAAGACGCGGGAGGGCAATCCAGCACGGCGGCGCTCGAAGTTGCCGAGGCCACCGGGCTGTTTAAGGAGATATTCACACCGGGGATAAGTGGCGGTCAGTTCGGTGGAGGACCGGCGGTGCGGCGCGGTGCCTTGGCTTTGCTCTGTCGCCGTGCACCACCCGGTTGCCCCGCTTCATCATGGTCCCGGAGGGGAAGCCTCTGCGGCGCTCGCTGCTGACCTCATGAGCAGGGGAGGTCGTCGTCCTGCTCGAGTCGGTGTCGCCTCATGCCGAGTTCCGAGAGGCCGTCAGCAGACCACTGATCGGTCCGCTTCCTGGCCTCACCGCGGGCCCGGTCGCCCCTCGCCGGTCAGCCGCCGGGTCAGTTCCGGCGTCACTCCCTCGAGCCACTGGCGATAGGCGGGGATCAGGCTGCTCCGGAACCGCCAGTTGCGCGCATGTCGGAGGATCAGCGCGGTCAGGCCGAGCGGGACGAGGGCGAGGAGGCCGGCGACGGCCGCCACCGTCAGCAGCGTGCTCATGGGAAGCCAGCCCTCCGGCACTCCGGTCCCGGTCACCAACCGAGCCACGGCCACAAACCCCAGCATCCCGCCCCCCGTGCCGATGGCGGTGGTAAGGAGCCAGGACGGGAACTTCGCGATGGCGTGGGCGCGGTGGAGCCCCGCGTCGCCGAAGGTGGACAGGCCGGCGCTGGCGTGATTGTACGCCATCAGCCCATCCCACTTCCCTTTTCCGGTCGACCGCCACAGCAGCGTCACGATGTGACCAGGGCGGGTCTCGAACCCGGCGTCCGTCAGCTCCCAGGCTTCCTCCTTTCCGTCCAGACTCCTGACCCAGAGCCGCGCCTTCCGGGTGGTCGTGGTGGTGGCATGGACCTGCCCCGGGGTGTGGAGCACCTGATCGCCATGGACCGAGACGGAGCCCGGCGTACTGCTCACCGAGACGTTCGTTTCGGTCCAGGTCTTCTCCTCCAGCACCACGCCCGAAGTGTCCGCCACCTCGTACGACCGGCCCAGCACCCTGACGGTCCGGAGCGGGGGTGGGAGCTTCGCCGGGTCGCTGGTGGTGCCGCCGGCTGGCGTGCGGCGCCAGCCGAGAAAGGCCACCCCGAGCGGCACCAGCGACATGACGACCGCCGTGGTGGCCCAGATCGGAAGGGCTACGACGCGCATGTTCTGGATCAGCCGGTCCAGTTCATCGGGTTGCTGGGCCAGGTGCAGGAAAGCCGCCGAGATCCCGAGGAGGACAGGATGATTCATGCGATCCGTTTCGAGGGCAGGAGCCCTGATTCTACCGGTGGCCGTCGCGGGCGCAAGCCGGGCCCCGTCGAGGTGCCTGCCTCACACAAGCGGGAAGATGATCTCCATGTAGACGTCGGCTCTGGCGTACTCGGTATGACCGGGGAGTGGGCGATGGACGAACCCCAACCGCCGGTAGAGCCGGATGGCCCCGGCCAGGCTGCTGTTGGTGAGCAGGAAGATCGACTCGGCTTCCTGGCTCCGGGCCCACTCGATGACCGCCTCGCCCAGCGTGAAGCCGACGCCCTGGCCCTGGTGGCTGGTCGCGACCGCCATCTTGGCAAGCTCGTATCGCCTCGGGGCGGTCAGGATCGCGGCGACCGTCCCAACCGGAATGCCGCCGTCGAGCGCGAAGAGGATCTGTCCGCCGGCGTCGATGATCGAGGCCTGCGGATTGCTGAGGACCTTCAAGTCCGCCGGCTCGAGGGTGAAGAGCTGCTCGATCCACGCCCGATTCAAGTCGGCAAAGGCCGTGGCGAGCGCGGAATCAAACGGGACGATCTGCACGGCGTCTGCTGGAGAGCGGGGAGATGGAAGGCGTCTGACCGTTGCGTCGGCGCACGCACTGAATCGGGGCCCCTGCCTCAGCGCGCCGTCGGCTCTCCGAGGGTGTGATCGATCCACTCCAGCAGCACCCTCCGCCCTGGCGCATCGGCCAGCCGAGTGAGCACCACCCCGATGCGACCGTCGTCCCAGATGGACAGGGCAACGGCGTCCTTGTCCGGCGTTCCATACCGCGCCGTCAGGGACTTCCGGAGCGAGTCGAGCACTGCCGCGTCGTCAAACCAGAGGCGGAGGGCGTTGAGCCGGGACAGGGAATCGAGGCTGAGCGCGCCGGTCACACCCGCTGCCGGCGCGACACGGCACTCGTACCCGCGGTCAGCCATTCGGATGGTGAAGACGTCTCCGGCCCGGATTGTGTCAGGGTGCAGATTGGCCCAGGCGCTGCAGCCGAGTCCCGTGGTATCTACAATGGTTCCGAGCCGGAAGCTGCTGTGGCCGGGAAGTGGAATGTCGGCGGCCGTCAGGTCCGCCTGCAGGACCGGCGAGGAACAATTCACCTGCTGTGAAACACAGAGCATCGCGGCGAATCGTCTCAGGAGATGCCCAGGAGAAGATCGCCCCCCGCTTCGTCCAACCAAGCTGCTGTCGCTCATGCCGGGATGCCGGAACGCTGGGTTCCGCCTCGCCACCCTCGGGGTGGCTCATTTCAGTGAACCCTACCTATTTCGAATCCCCCGCTCGGCGGGTTCGTGGCGCACCATCGGTGTCGCCGGGGTCCCTGGGTGTCACCAGCTCCCGCTCCACCAGCATGGCGTCGTCGTCCCGGATGAACGACAGCGTCTCCCGCCGGCCCACTACCCGCGCCACGACCTTCATCACTTCTTGGTCAAGGATGCCCGCCGACTGGGCGTACATCCGCTCCAGCGCGTTGGTCACCGAATTGGCGGCGCGGTAGGCCCTCGGGCTGGTCAAAGCGTCGAATGTCTCCGCCGCGGCCAGCACCTGCGCTCCCCACGGGATCGCCTCCCCCGCCAACCGGTCCGGGTACCCCGTCCCGTCCCATCGCTCATGGTGCCCCCGCACGTAGCTCGCCACTCGCTCCATCTCGGGATAGCCGCAGATGATGCCATGCCCCAGCCCCGGATGCTGCTTGATCTCGTCGTATTCCTCCGGCGTAAGCGGGCCCGCCTTGTTCAGCACCCTCTCGGGCACCGCGATCATGCCGAGATCGTGCAGTCGGCCCGCCAGCCGCACCTCCTCCACTTCCCAGTCAAACCGGCCCAGCTTCGCCGCGACCGACGCCGACAGTTCCGCCACCCGGAGCGAGTGCCCCGGCAGGTGCGGATCCTTCGCCTCCATCGCATGGACCAGGGCATCGAGCGCCGCCTCCGCAAGGTGCTGGTCCTG